>NZ_LZJA01000251.1:0-33154 GCF_001666785.1 Mycobacterium sp. E3305
CTGGACGACCCGGAACGGTTCCTCACCGACCTGGAAAAGTGCTGGATGCTGATCTTGGGTGGGATCTTGCAACCGGACCGGGCCGATTACTTCAGCCAATTCCTAAGGCGGCGAGCGGCGCTCGCCGTCAACTCCAGTTCGAGCGACCAAGGCTCGCCTTAGTGCCGACCAGGTTGAGCAGACTGCCCGCCAGCCGCGGCAGCGGCTGCTAACGTTGGACGTCTTGCGGTGGATGTGAACCCACATCAATGACTCCGCGCACCCGACGCGACTCCGGAGGTGCAGAGACAGTGCCGCGCCAGGTCCGATCCGAAGCCACTCGGCGGAAGATCATCGACGCCGCGATCGAGGTGTTCGGGGAAGTCGGGTATGCCGCCGCCGGGTGGGGGGCGATCATCGAGCGGACCGGGATGACCAAAGGCGCCCTGTATCACCACTTCGATTCGAAGGAATCGCTGGCGTCCGACATCCTCAAGGAAGGCTCCGAGAGCCTGCTCACGGCATTCGGGAACGTGTGCAAGTCTTCGTCGCCGGGGCTGGAAAACCTGCTACACGGCGCCTTCACCATCGTGGTAGTGCTCAACTCGGACAAGACCGTTCGCACGGCCGAGCAATTAGCCTGTGCCTTAAGCGGATTGAACGAGGCCGCGGGGGACTTCTATGCCGACCTGGCGGTGAAGATCGCTGATGAGGCCAGGCGGGCCATCAGCGAGGGAGACCTCCGCAAGGACGTCGACCCCAAGGTGCTCTCCGAGTTCCTCGTTGGAGCCATGTTCGGAACGCGACTGGTATTCAATGCGATAACCCGTCGTGAACCCAATAGGGGAGGCCCCGTCGACATCGGCGGTCGCCTGCGTCAGATCTTGGAGCTCCTGCTGCCCGGCACGGTGACCGAGGCGTCGTTGCCCTATTTCCAGCAGTTCCTCGGTCGCGAAGTCATGCGTCATGCCCCGGCCATCGCGGCCCGCCCCGACGCCGACACGGAACCCCTGATCGGCTAGAGCTCCACGGTCGCGCGGTCGGGCCGGATGCGCCACACCCGCTTTCGCGGCCATCGAGACGGCGAATCAGTAATTGAGGTTGACGCGCATTCCACAATGCATACTGTTCCGGTGATGTACCGGAGACGTCTGGGCAAAGTGGTCGCGCTGGCCGCGGTGGTTGGGTTTTTGGTGATGAGCGCCCCGGCGTCGTGGGGTGCGCCCGGCGAACCGGCTACCGCCGCGGACTCGCCGACGTTGTCGCTTACCGACATCGGGTCCGCTCCCACCCTGGAATTCTGGGGGGTGACGAGTACCCAACAGCTCACCGTGCCGGTGCTGCATGGCCTGACACCGACGGCACTGAACGCCACCGTCGAGATGCCGATCAATCTGCGGTCCGGGGTGCTCACTGTCACGCAGGGCGAGCGCACCATCGCGCGGCTGAATTTGCCCTCCACCGATCAGGCCCCAATCGTCATTCCCCTGGCGGGCGCGGAGGTCAACGACAATTGGCTGTCGGTGACGCTGCGTTCGTACGTGGTGCCATTGGACGGATACTGCCTCTACCCGTGGAGCCCGCTGCGCCTGACCAACGGGTCGATCACCTACACCGGGGTCGAACTGCCGCCCACCACGGTGGCGCATTTCCTGCCGCCGGTGCTGCGCAAGCTTTCCATCTACCTGCCGCCGTCGCCCTCGCCGAACGAGTCCGATACGGCGGTCCAACTGGCCGCCTCCACCGCCTCGCACTACGGCCGGCAGACCCCCGAGATCGCGGTGATTCCGCTGGCCGAAGGCCAGGCCGCGCCGCCGGCGCCGCCGCAACCGCTGGAACGTCAGATCGTCGTCAAAGAGGGCCCTGACAACGGGCTTTCGCTACAAGGCGCCTCGGGTGTGCCGTGGTTGCTCATGTCCGGACCGCTCGGCCAGTCGGACGAATCGAACACGGCGGTGTTGTTCAACGACGTCTCGCAGTTGGCGCTGTCTTCCAAGGCGGCGGTGGAACAGCTCAAACCGAGCGTGCAGCAACTCGGTGGCAGCGTGACGTTGCGCGAGTTGGCGCAGCCCGTTCTCAACTCGACGTCACTGCAACCGCGGGTGTCGATCGGAATCGACCAAACCCGATTCGCCAGATCGGTGCACAACGTGCGCGTGCATCTGCAGGGTTCCTACACCCCGACACCGGGGAACGTCGGCGGTCAGATCGCCGTGACCATCGGCCCCGAAACCATCGACCACTGGCCGACCGACGGCCACGGCACCATCGACCGCTGGATCGATGTGCCGGACCGACTGCTGCAGCGCTACACCAGTATTGATCTGGTCCTCGACGTCGCCGCCAACACCGGGCATTGCGGCGACTTCTACACCGCCGGGCCGGGGAGTCAGCTGCTGACGCTGAACATCAACGGCGACACCACAATACAGAGCGACCCGGCAGCCCCGCCGGTGCCGGACGGCTTCCAATCGGTGCCGCAGTCGTTGATGCCCCGGATGCAGGTGGGCATCGAGGCCCACTCGTTGATAGACACGGTGCGGGCGATCGGCATCGTGGTGGGCCTGCAGCGAATCAGCGCCGTGCCGCTCTACACCACGGTCACGACCGCGCAGCAGGCGATCGACTCGTCGGACCCCGCGATAGTGATCTCCGCCGACGGGTGGAACCACTCCAATGTCGCGCTTCCGGTGGCTGCCGGGCCGAGCGGGCCCATCACCGTCAATGCCGTCCAATTCGACGGCAAGCCCGCCAAACTCACACTCGACCCAGATCTCCGGTTCGCCTCTCTCCAAGTGGTTTTCAACCGCGGCAGGTCGCTGTTGGTGGCGACGTCAAATGGGGCGCCGGGGCAACTCGACGAGTTGCTGCGGTGGCTCAGCGGCGATAACAAGCGCTGGCAACGACTCAAAGGCGCCGCGGTGGTGTCCGCGCCGGGCGGGCAGGACCCGGTGACCGTCGAGCACTCGCCCTCGGCCGGTGGTCCGACCGCGGCGTCGCAGGGGCACTCCGACCTCGGCTGGCTGTGGTGGTTCGGCGCGGGCTGGGTTGCGGTGGCCATCGTCGGCGGCGGGGTGATCCTGTGGCGCACCAGGCGCGAATCACGGCGGCGGCGTTAGCGTCTGTGCGTAACCGCGCGTCCCGTGCGGCCGTCCAGCGCGAGACCTGATGCCCACCAACAGGTTTCGCTTACATCGACGACCGACCGCAGGACGTCGACGCGTTCCGGCCGATGATTTCCCGGGCCTGCCGCGTCCCCGCTAGCGGTCCTCCTGCCACAACTGCTCGGTCAGATCCTGGAACGCCGCGAGCACGAACTGGTCGTCGGCGCGCATCGCCGCCGACTTGCTCATCAGGGCGCGTACCACCGAACCGTCCTTGTGCGCCAATTCGACCACCATGTTCGCCAGGGAATGAACGACGGATAACAACGAATCCGAGGCCGGTGCCTGATGGAAGATCTGGTGGAACTTCAGCTCCAACACCTCTTCCCGGTCATAACCCATCATCTCGGCGAACGCGGCGTTGGAAAACAGGATGGTGCCGTCATTCTCGATCGCCAGCACCGGGATCGGGATCCGCTCGAGCACAACCAGTGCCGGCAGCTGTTTCAGGGTCGTCATCGGCGAGTCACCCTCTTGCCGATTGCGTCGTCGGTCCACCGGCCGATTATGGCGCATAACATAGGCTATACACAGGCCTTCGAGCAGATGCCCGGCCAGGATTGGCGCCGTATTTCGTTTCCCGCTCGCCGAAGGCATCCCTGAACACCTTCGTCGGCCCGCTCGCGCACCGGGTCGGTGATCGGCCGGCGGCGCGCGGTCCGGAGGCGCGCCGACGTCGACATCGGTGACGTCGTGTTAGCGGTGGCACAGAATATAGCAACGCTATTGACAGCCGCGCTCTCGAGGGTTAGCGTTGCTAGCACCTACGGGAGATGAGGAGTGTGCGCCACGGTCGCCACCGTTTTCGCGGTCGTCGCGGTGCTGGGTACCGGGGTGGTCTACGGCACCGACGTGTTCTGCGCGATGGTGCTGAGGCCCGCGATGGCCCGCATCGACGATCGGGCCCTGCTCGCCGTTGCCGGCAACATCCATCGCTATGGGGATCGACGGATGCCGGTACCCGGCGTGCTCGGCCTGGCGGCGGCGACGATCAGCCTGGCATTCGCCGCGGCGTCCGGCCGCTGGGCGCAAGCCGGCGCGGCCGGCGCCGCCGTCCTCCTGCTGCTGGCGTGGCTGCTGATCTATCTGCGGGTGAGCGCGCCGATCAACCGGCAACTCATCGCCGGCGCGGATCGACCCGAGTTGCCGACCGATGCTCGTGCGCTGCAGCGCAACTGGGACAGAGTGATCACCACCAGGGCCACCCTGCAGGGCCTCGCCGTCGCGGCGCTGTGCCTGGCAATGTCGGTGTGAAGCTGGTGGCGCGCTCGGCTCGCGAGCGGCTAGTCGGCTTGGTAGCGGGGGAAGACCCCGGTCGGCGCCGGGAGCGCCGTGCCGGGGGTCAGCCGTTTGCCTATCGCGTCGAAGCTGCGCTGTTCGGGCGCCTGGCCGAGCAGATCCAAAAGCTTGCCCGCCGATTCGGGCATCACCGGCTGGATCAGCAGCGCCGCGATGCGAACGGCCTCGCAGGTTGTGTAAAGCACTGTCGCGAAACGCGTCTGGTCCGCCGCGGAGTCGCTCTTGCGTAGCACCCACGGCTGCTGGGCGGAGAAATATCGGTTGGCGGCGCCCAGCATCAGCCAGATCGCTTCCAATGCCAAGTGCATGGCCTGCCCGTCGAAGGCGGCGCGCACGCGGTCCAGCAGGCCGTCGGCCGTCGCCAGCAGTTCGGCATCTTCGGCGGTGAATTCACCGGGCGTCGGCACCACCCCGTCCAGGTTCTTGGCCACCATGGACAGCGACCGCTGGGCCAGGTTGCCCAGCTCGTTGGCGAGGTCGGTGTTGATGCGCGTGACGATGGCGTCTTCGCTGTAGCTGCCGTCCTGGCCGAAGGGGACCTCCCGCAACAGGAAATAGCGCAACTGGTCCACGCCGAACGTCTCGGTCAGCGCCACCGGGTCGACGATGTTGCCCACCGACTTGCTCATCTTCTCGCCCCGGTTGAGCAGGAACCCGTGCGCGAACACCCGGCGCGGCAGCTCGATCCCGGCCGACATCAGAAACGCCGGCCAGTAGACGGTGTGGAACCGGATGATGTCCTTGCCGATCATGTGCAGGTCGGCGGGCCAGTAGCGGCGGAACATCGGCGAGTCGGTGTCGGGGTAGCCGACCCCGGTCAGGTAATTGGTCAGCGCGTCGACCCAGACGTACATGACGTGATCGGGATGGTCGGGCACTTTGACGCCCCAGTCGAACGAGGTGCGCGAGATCGACAGGTCGCGCAGGCCGCCGGAGACGAAGCTGACCACTTCGTTGCGGCGCACTTCGGGGGCGATGAAGTCCGGGTTGGCCTCGTAATGGGCCAGCAGCTTGTCGGTGTACGCCGAGAGCCGGAAGAAGTAGGTCTGCTCCTCGGTCCACGTCACCGGCGTTCCGGTTTCCACGGCGACCCTTGTCCCGTCGACCACCGCGGTCTCGGATTCGACGAAGAACCGCTCGTCGCGCACGGAGTACCAACCCGTGTAGCTGTCCAGGTAGATGTCTCCGGCGGCGTCCATCCGCCGCCAGATCTCCTTGGACGCTTCGTGATGGTCGGCGTCGGTGGTGCGAATGAACCGATCGAAGGAGATGTTGAGCTTCTCCTGCAGGCGTTGAAAAACATCGGAATTCCGCCGCGCCAGCTCGGCGGTCGGAAGGCCCTCCGCCGCCGCCGTCTCGAGCATCTTGAGGCCGTGCTCGTCGGTGCCGGTCAGGAAACGCACGTCGAACCCATCGAGCCGCTTGAATCGCGCGATGGCGTCGGTGGCGATGTACTCGTAGGCGTGCCCGACGTGCGGATTGCCGTTGGGGTACGTGATCGCGGTAGTGACGTAGAAGGGCCTCATCGAGAGTCCACCTTATTGTGTGCGCGTGAGCTCCAACCGACGAGAACGAGAAGCGCCGCCCGCACCCGAACCGCTGGCCCCCCTGGTCGACGCCCACACCCACCTCGACGCCTGTGGCGCGCGGGACGCCGGGGACGTGCGCGCCATCGTGGATCGCGCCGCGGCGGTCGGGGTGGGGGCCGTGGTCACCATCGCCGACGACCTGGCTTCGGCGGCTTGGGTGACCCGCGCCGCCGAATGGGATCCGCGGGTGTACGCCGCGGTGGCGCTGCACCCGACCCGCGCCGATGCGCTCGACGACGCCGCCCGCGGCGAAATCGAGCGGCTGGTGGCCCACCCCCGGGTGGTGGCCGTCGGCGAGACCGGCCTGGACCTGTATTGGCCCGGGCGCCTCGACGGGTGCGCGCAGCCGGACACCCAACGGGAAGCGTTCGCCTGGCACATCGACCTGGCCAAGCGGTGCGGCAAACCGTTGATGATCCACAACCGGGACGCCGACGCCGAGGTGCTCGACGTGCTGGCGGCCGAAGGCGCGCCCGACACGGTGATCTTTCACTGCTTCTCGTCGGACGCCGCGATGGCCCGCCGCTGCGTGGACGCCGGATGGTTGCTCAGCCTGTCGGGAACGGCGAGCTTCCGCAACGCCCGCGACCTGCGGGAAGCCGTTCCGCTGATACCGCTGGAACAACTGCTGGTGGAAACCGATGCGCCCTTCTTGACGCCGCATCCGTACCGCGGTGCACCGAACGAGCCGTATTGCCTTCCTTATACTGTCCGGGCGGTCGCCGAACTGGTGGGCCGTCCCGCCGAAGAGCTGGCGCAGGCCACGACGAGCAACGCTCGGCGGGTCTACGGGCTGGCTCCCGGTTGACTCGCTGCACGGGACGATTGCGTTAACGAATTCGCGCCGGAGTTGCTCAACTTTGGCCGGTTCGTTACCGTCTTGTGATCGAAAGGGTGGGGCCTACGGGCCCTTATTTGTCGCTTGGTGCTGATTAGGTCGTTGGAGTAATTGCTGTGGTCGGGATAGACGCGCGTTGACTGTATTAACAAAACTTCATCAGACACCGTCGCCGATGTTGCGGCTCATCGTCGGAGGACTGTTACTGGTTCTGGCGTTCGCAGGTGGATTCGCGGTCTCCGCGTGCAAGACGGTGACGCTGACCGTCGACGGCATCGCGATGCGGGTCACGACCATGAAGTCGCGGGTCATCGACATCGTGCAGGAGAACGGCTTCGCCGTCGACGAGCGGGACGACCTGTACCCCGCCGGGGACGTCAAGGTGCACGACGCCGCCAACATCGTGTTGCGCCGCAGCCGCCCGCTGCAGATCTCGCTGGACGGTCACGACACCAAGCAGGTGTGGACGACCGCATCGACCGTCGACGAGGCCCTGGCCCAACTCGCCATGACCGACACGGCCCCCGCCGCGGCCTCCCGCGGCAGCCGGGTCCCGCTCGCGGGGATGGCGCTGCCCGTCGTCAGCGCGAAGACGGTCCGCATCACCGACGGCGGCACCACCCGTACGGTGCACCTGCCCGCGCCCAACGTCGCGGGGCTGCTGAGCGCGGCCGGCGCCCCGCTCCTCGAAGGCGACCAGGCGATGCCGAGCGCGTCGTCCCCCATCGTCGACGGCATGGAAATCCAGGTGACCCGCAACCGGATCGAGCGGGTGACCGAGCGAATGCCGTTGCAGCCCAACGCCCGTCGGGTCGAGGACCCGGACATGAACATGAGCCGCCAGGTGGTCGAAGACCCGGGCAGCCCCGGCACCCAGGACGTCACCTTCGCGGTCGCCACCGTCAACGGCGTTGAGACCGGCCGGTTGCCGATCGCCAACACCGTGATCACCCCGGCCCGCGACGCCGTGGTGCGGGTGGGCACCAAGCCCGGAACCGACGTGCCACCGGTCACCAACGGCTCCATCTGGGACGCGATCGCCGGCTGCGAGGCGGGCGGAAACTGGGCGATCAACACCGGCAACGGCTACTACGGCGGTGTGCAGTTCGATCAGGGCACCTGGGAGCGCAACGGCGGGCTGCGGTTCGCCGCGCGCGCGGACCTGGCGACCCGGGAAGAGCAGATCGCAGTCGCCGAGGTGACGCGCGAGCGTCAGGGTTGGGGCGCGTGGCCCGTGTGCAGCGGAAGAGCAGGGGCAAGCTGACCATCCGGCTGCTCGGTCGCACCGAGATCAGGCGGCTTGCCAAAGAACTTGACCTTCGGCCCCGGAAATCCCTCGGTCAAAACTTCGTCCACGATGCCAACACGGTCCGCCGGATCGTCTCGACCTCCGGGGTCGGCCGATCCGACCACGTCCTCGAGGTCGGACCCGGCCTGGGATCGCTGACGTTGGCGTTGCTGGACCGCGGCGCCACGGTAACCGCCGTCGAAATCGACCCGGTCCTGGCCGATCGGCTGCCGCAGACCGTCGCCGAACACTCGCACAGCGAATTGCAGCGGCTCACCGTACTCAACCGCGACGTCTTGACCCTTCGCCGGGAAGAGTTGGCCGCGCAACCCAACGCGGTCGTCGCCAACCTGCCCTACAACGTCGCGGTGCCCGCGCTGCTGCACCTGCTCGCCGAATTCCCCTCCATCCAGACGGTGACCGTCATGGTGCAGGCGGAGGTCGCCGAACGCCTCGCCGCCGAGCCGGGCGGCAAAGACTACGGCGTGCCCAGCGTCAAGGTCCGCTACTTCGGGTCGGTTCGGCGGTGCGGCATGGTGTCGCCGACGGTCTTCTGGCCGATTCCCCGCGTGTATTCCGGGCTCGTGCGCATCGACCGCTACGCCACCCCGCAGTGGCCCACCGACGAGGCCTTCCGCCGTCAGGTCTTCGGACTGGTGGACATCGCGTTCGCGCAGCGGCGCAAGACGGCCCGCAACGCGTTCGTCGAGTGGGCCGGCTCGGGGAACGAGTCGGCGAGTCGCCTGTTGGCCGCCAGCATCGACCCGGCGCGCCGCGGCGAGACCCTGTCCATCGACGACTTCGTCCGGCTGTTGCGCAGATCGAACGAACCGACTGACACCGCGACGCAACAGCAGACCTCGCCGGGCTGACCGCGGCGCCGTCGGTGCCGCTGCATGTGGTCGGCCGGTGGCAGCGATAGTCTGCTCCGGTGTCCGCGTCTGACGGCAATACCGCCGCACAGTGGGTGCCGACCGGGTCGGTCACCGTTCGGGTGCCCGGGAAGGTCAACCTCTATCTCGAGGTCGGCGACCGTCGCGAGGACGGTTACCACGAGCTGACAACCGTCTTTCAGGCCGTCTCCCTGCTCGACGAGGTGACCGTCCGCAACGCCGACGTGCTGTCGCTCGAGCTCGTCGGCGAGGGTGCCGACAAACTGCCCACCGACGAACGCAACCTTGCCTGGCAGGCCGCCGAGCTGATGGCCGAACACGTCGGCCGGGCGCCCGACGTCTCGATCATGATCGACAAATCCATCCCCGTGGCCGGTGGCATGGCCGGCG
Source organism: Mycobacterium sp. E3305 (assembly GCF_001666785.1). Lineage (NCBI taxonomy): Bacteria > Bacillati > Actinomycetota > Actinomycetes > Mycobacteriales > Mycobacteriaceae > Mycobacterium > Mycobacterium sp. E3305. Next base: position 9,441 of record NZ_LZJA01000251.1, read on the forward strand.
GCAGCGCGGATGCGGCGGCGGTGCTGGTCGCCATGAACTCGCTGTGGGAACTCAACGTGCCGCGTCGCGACCTGCGCATGCTGGCCGCGCGGTTGGGCAGCGACGTCCCCTTCGCGCTGCACGGCGGCACCGCGCTGGGCACCGGCCGCGGCGAGGAGCTGGCCACCGTGTTGTCCCGCAACACCTTCCACTGGGTGTTGGCGTTCGCCGACGGGGAGCTGCTCACGCCCGCGGTGTTCGCCGAGCTCGACCGCCTTCGGGGGGCGGGCGACCCGCCCCGGCTCGCCGGGCCGGGCCCGGTGCTGGCGGCCCTGGCCGCGGGCGACCCGGAACAGCTGGCGTCGCTGCTGGGCAACGAGATGCAGGCCGCCGCGGTGAGCCTGAACCCGAAGCTGCGCCGCACGTTGCGCGCGGGCGTCCAGGCCGGCGCCCTGGCGGGCATCGTGTCCGGCTCGGGCCCGACGTGCGCGTTCCTGTGCTCCTCGGCGGCCTCGGCCGTCGACGTGGGCACCGAGGTGTCCGGGGCGGGCGTCTGCCGCACGGTGCGGGTCGCCAGCGGGCCGGTGGCCGGGGCGCGCGTGGTTCCGGCCCCCACCGAAGTGTGAAAATCACCCCAAAACGCGCATTCGTTTGGGCTGTTCCCTAAGAGGAGTTTAAGATAATGCGCGGTGACGGGTAGCGCTGAGCAAGATCACTTATTTTCGTCGTCCGCCGGAGCCCCCGGCGGACGACTGGTGCTTCGGGCCCACGAGCGTTTTTCGGGCCCGGTCCGCGCTTATCGGGCGACCGGACGCGGGGTTGCCGGCTCATCGCCGTTTCGAGACCTAACCGCTGCCCGACTGTGTTTGCGAGCCTGCTGCGAAGAGCTACCGAGTGGGCGGAATATGAAATCTCGGGCGTTGGGGCAAGCGCCGGAACCGAGGAGGTTTGAGTGAGCAGGTTTACCGAGAAGATGTACCGCAATGCCCGCACCGTGACGACGGGCATGGTCACCGGTGAACCCCACGAACCGGTCCGCCACACGTGGGGCGAGGTCCACGAACGCGCCCGCCGCATCGCGGGCGGCCTGGCCGCCGCCGGCATCGGCCTCGGCGACGCCGTCGGTGTCCTCGCCGGCTTCCCGGTGGAAATCGCCCCGACCGCCCAGGGGCTGTGGATGCGCGGCGCCAGCCTGACGATGCTGCACCAGCCCACCCCGCGCACCGACCTGGCCGTGTGGGCCGAAGACACGATGAACGTCATCGGCATGATCGAGGCCAAGGCCGTCATCGTCTCCGAGCCCTTCCTGGTGGCCATCCCCGTGCTCGAGGAGAAGGGCATCAAGGTCCTCACCGTCGCCGACCTGCTGGCGTCGGAACCGATCGACCCCGTCGAGGTCGGCGAGGACGACCTGGCGCTGATGCAGCTGACGTCCGGTTCCACCGGCTCCCCGAAGGCCGTCCAGATCACCCACCGCAACATCTACTCCAATGCCGAGGCGATGTTCATCGGTGCCCAATACGACGTCAACAAGGACGTCATGGTCAGCTGGCTGCCCTGCTTCCACGACATGGGCATGGTCGGCTTCCTGACCATCCCGATGTACTTCGGCGCCGAGCTCGTCAAGGTCACGCCGATGGACTTCCTGCGCGACACGCTGCTGTGGGCCAAGCTCATCGACAAGTACCAGGGCACCATGACCGCGGCGCCCAACTTCGCCTACGCGCTGCTCGCCAAGCGGCTGCGCCGCAACGCCAAGCCGGGTGACTTCGACCTGTCGACCCTGCGCTTCGCGCTGTCCGGTGCAGAGCCGGTCGAACCCGCCGACGTGGAGGACCTGCTGGACGCGGGCAAGCCGTTCGGCCTGAGCCCCTCGGCGATTCTGCCGGCGTACGGCATGGCCGAGACCACGCTGGCGGTGTCGTTCTCGGAGTGCAACGCCGGCCTGGTCGTCGACGAGGTCGACGCGGACCTGCTCGCGGCCCTGCGCCGCGCGGTGCCGGCCACCAAGGGCAACACCCGCAGGCTGGCCACGCTCGGCCCGCTGCTGCAGGACCTGGAGGCGCGCATCATCGACGAGAACGGCGACGTGATGCCCGCCCGCGGCGTCGGCGTCATCGAGCTGCGCGGCGAGTCGCTGACGCCGGGCTACCTGACGATGGGTGGCTTCATCCCGGCGCAGGACGAGAACGGTTGGTATGACACCGGCGACCTCGGCTACATGACCGAGGAGGGCCACGTCGTGGTGTGCGGCCGCGTCAAGGACGTCATCATCATGGCCGGCCGCAACATCTATCCCACCGACATCGAGCGGGCCGCCTGCCGCGTCGAGGGGGTGCGGCCCGGGTGCGCGGTCGCGGTGCGCCTGGACGCCGGCCACTCCCGCGAGACGTTCGCCGTCGCCGTCGAGTCCAACGCCTGGCAGGACCCGGCCGAGGTGCGCCGCATCGAGCACCAGGTCGCGCGCGAGGTGGTGTCCGAGGTCGACATGCGGCCGCGCAACGTGGTGGTGCTCGGGCCGGGCACCATCCCGAAGACACCGTCGGGCAAGCTGCGCCGGTCCCACTCCGCCACGCTGGTCACTTAGGCGCTTACCAGGCGTGGACGCGGTTCTGCGCCGGCTCCAGCCCGAGCTCGACGAGCAACTCCGTGGCGTCCGCGGCCTGCTCGCAAATGGTCGGCACCTCGCCGCGCTCGGCCGCCGAGAAGTTCTCCAACACGAAGGCCGCCGGGTCTTTGCGACCGGGTGGTCGGCCGATCCCGATGCGGACGCGCTGAAACTCCTTGGTGCCCAACGCGGCCGCCACCGAGCGCAGGCCGTTGTGACCGCCCTCGCCGCCGCCGATCTTCAGCCGGATGCGGCCGAAGTCCAGGTCGAGGTCGTCATGCACGACGACGATGTCGGCCGGCGCCACCGAATAGAACTTCGCCAACGGGCCGACCTGGCGGCCGGACTCGTTCATGTAGCAGCGCGGCTTGGCGACCAGGACCGAATGTCCGGCCAACCGGCCGCTGACCACCTCGGCGCCGGACCGCTTGTGCACCTTGAACTTTGACCCCAGTCGGCCGGCGAGCAGGTCGGCGACCATGAACCCGAGGTTGTGCCGGGTGCGGGCGTAGTTGTCTCCGGGGTTGCCCAGGCCGACCACCAGCAACGGCTCGGCCACGTTGCGAACCGCCTACTCGGACTCGTCCGCGGGGGCCTCGGCCTCGCCGGCCTCTTCTTCGGCGGGGGCCTCTTCGCGCTCGGCGACCTCGCCCGCGCCCTCTTCCTCGAGGTCCTCGGCCGTCGGCGCGACCACCACGTTGACCACCAGCATCTCCGGGTCGGAGACCAGGTTGACGCCCCGCGGCAGGGCGATCTGGCCGGCGGTGAACTGGGTGCCCGGTTCGGCGTCCTGCACCGACACGGTGACGTGCTCGGGAATCGACAGCGCCTCGGCCTCGATCTCGATGGTGTTGGTGTCCTGGGTGACCAGGGTGCCCGGCACGGCGTCGCCCTCGACGACGACGGTCACCTCGACGACGACCTTCTCGCCGCGGCGCACGACCAGCAGGTCGGCGTGCTGGATGGTGCGGCGGATCGGGTGGATGTCGAGCGCCTTGGTCAGCGCCAGCTGTTCCTTGCCGCCGATGTCCAGGGTCAGCACCGCGTTGGTTCCCGCGTGGCGCAGCACGGCCGCGAAGTCGTGGCCGGGCAGCTCCAGGTGCTGCGGGTCGGAACCGTGCCCGTAGAGGACGGCGGGGATTTTGCCTTCGCGGCGGGCCCGGCGGGACGCGCCCTTACCGGTCTCGGTTCGCACCGTGGCGGTGAGCTGGTTGCCTGCGGACTTGGCCATCGTGTCGCTCCTGTGTGCTCGTCAGTGTGGGGGCACGGCCAGGGTCGCGACAGTTCGTCGGTCTCCGTCGATAACGGTGCTGGCAGGCCAGCCACCCTCGCCGTGACGCCCGGTCAGGTTAACGCATGCGCACCTGGGAGCGGAAATTGCGGCGGTCTGCGTCACTTGCGTCACTCCGCCACCTGGCCGGGGCGATGGCCGAGATGCCCGCCTCGCAGCGACTACCCGCGGCGCGCGGGCGTTGTCGCTCGGAGGTGGGCACATCGCCGGCCGACCGCGCGAGAGGCTGGCGAGGCTGGTGGGGGCGGTGGGGTTCGGTCGGAGGGCTCAGAGCGGGAATTTGGTGCCGGTGAGCTGCTCGGACAGCTCCCAGAGCGCCCGGGCCATTGCCGGGTCCTGCGCCCGCCGGCTGCGCGCCACCGGTTGGGTGCGGCCGAGCTGGCCGAACCGCGGCCCGACGAACGTATCGCCGGGCAGGTCCTGCGACGCCGCGTACAGCGTCTGGCGCGCGCCGAAGTCCGCGTCGGTGGCCACCACCCGGGTGACCGCCGACATCATCGCGTCGCCCAGCTTGCGGCCCGAGGCGCCTTGCAGATTGGTGTGCGAATAGCCGGGGTGCGCGGCCAGCGCGCGCAGCTTCGAACCGGACGAATCCAGGCGCCGCTGCAGTTCGCTGGTGAACAGCAGATTGGCGAGCTTGGACTGGCTGTAGGCCAGCCAGGGCGAGTACCGCCGCGTCTTCCAATTCAGGTCGTCGAGGCTGATCCGACCCGCCCAGTGCGCCATCGACGACACCGTGACCACCCGATCGGTGAGCTTGGGCAGCAACAGGTTGGTGAGCGCGAAATGCCCGAGGTGGTTGGTGCCGATCTGGCTTTCGAAGCCGTCGACGGTCTGCGCGTAGGGGGCCGCCATGATGCCCGCGTTGTTGATCAGCACGTCGACCTCGTCGACGCCGTCGGCGAATTCGCGCACCGACGACAGGTTCTGCAGGTCGAGCGGGCGCACCTCGACCGGGCCGGTCTGAGTGCCCCGGATCTGCAGCGCGGCCTTCTCGCCCTTGCGAACGTCGCGAACCGCCATGACGAGCGTGGCGCCCCGGCGCGCCAGCTCGCGGGCGGTCACGGCGCCGAGACCGCTGTTGGCCCCGGTGATGATCACGGTGCGCCCGGCGAACGAGGGCAGGTCTGCGGCGGTCCAGTTCGTCATGGCTGACGAGCCTAAGCGATCACGTCGAGATTGCCGCCAGGGCTGTGATTCGGGCCGCGATCACGACCATGGTGGCAATCTCGCCGACCAAAGACCGAAATCACTTCGCCGCGACGACGAACCCCCGCATGATCGCCTCGATGTCGGTGGACTGCGCGACCGCCTCGTTGGCCAGGCCGGTGATGGTGAGCTGAACCAGGTATCGCTGCTTGGCGGGCGGCGACCCGGTGGCGATGACGATCCGGTTGAAGCTGTGCAGGCGTGTGCCGTCCAAGTCGTAGCTGCCCTGGATCATCGACGAGGGAAAGCCGTTGTAGGGCGTCGTCGAGGCGTCGAGCTGCTTGAAATTCTCGAACAGCTGGGCGTCGTCGTTGCCGTGCTGGATCACCTGGGCCGGATCGAAATCGCCATTCAGCTTGAACACCACCAGCCTGGCGGTCGGGTACTTGTTCCCCTTGGAGAGCATTACGGTCTCCGGCGAGATGTGCGGATTGCTCGCCACCGACCAGCCCGGGGGCGTCGGGATCGAGACCGTCAGGTCGGGCAGGTTGCCCGGCGCCACCTGTTGGCCGGTGACGCCGATGTTCTGCAGATACTGCGACAGGGGCACGGGCTTTTCGACCCGCGTCGTCGTGGTCGTGGTCGTCGGAGTCGTCGACCAGATCGATTGGTAGTCAGGGGTTTTCGGACCGCACGCCACCGCGGACAGTGTCAGCGCGATGGCCGCGGCCGCATACCCACGTCTCACAGAATCTCGCGGACCGCGTCGACCGGCCGGGCCAGCCGGGTGCCCTTCGGTGTGACGACGAACGGCCGCTCGATCAGGATCGGGTGTTCGACCATGGCGTCGAGCAACTGGTCGTCGGTCGCATCGGCGAGATTGAGTTCGGTGTAAAGCGATTCACGCTTGCGCACCGCGGTCCGCACGTCGATCCCGGCGTCGTCGATCATCTTCACCAGTTCGCCGCGCGACGGCGGGTTCTTCAAATATTCGACGATTGTCGGCTCAACCCCGTTGTCGCGCAACAAGTCCAGCGTTTTGCGGGATGTGCTGCAGCGGGGATTGTGGTAGATGACGGTATCGGCCATCTAGGCGTCTCCGTCGAACAGCCCCGTGACGGAGCCGTTTTCGAAGACGGCGCGAATGGTGCTGGCCAGCAGCGGCGCGATGGACAAGACGGTGAGCTGCGGGAAGCGCTTTTCCTCGCCGATCGGCAGCGTGTTGGTGACGATCACCTCGCGGGCGCCGGACGCAGCGAGCCGCTCGGCGGCCGGGTCGGACAGCACGCCGTGGGTGGCCGCGATGATCACGTCACCAGCGCCCTCGTCGCGCAGCAACTTGACCGCGCCGGCGATCGTGCCGCCGGTGTCGATCATGTCGTCGATCAGCACACATGTCCTGCCCTGCACCTCGCCGACGACGCGGTTGGACACCACCTGGTTGGGCACCCGCGGGTCGCGGGTCTTGTGGATGAAGGCCAGCGGGACTCCGCCCAGCGCGTCGGCCCACTTCTCGGCGATCCGCACCCGCCCCGAATCGGGGGAGACCACGACCATGTTGCCGTCCGGGTAGTTGTCCCGGATGTACCCGGTCAGCAGGTTCTGCCCGCGCATGTGGTCGACCGGCCCGTCGAAGAAACCCTGGATCTGGTCGGTGTGCAGGTCGACGGTCACGATCCGGTCGGCGCCGGCGGTCTTGAGCAGATCGGCGACCAGCCGCGCCGAGATCGGCTCGCGGCCGCGATGCTTCTTGTCCTGCCGGGCGTACGGGTAGAACGGCATGACGGCGGTGATGCGCTTGGCGCTACCCCGCTTGAGCGCGTCGATCATGATCAGCTGTTCCATCAGCCAGTCGTTCACCGGCGCCGGCGCCGATTGCAGGACGAACGCGTCGCACCCGCGGACCGACTCGTCGAACCGGACGAAAATCTCGCCGTTGGCGAACTCCCGCGCCGTCTGAGCGGTGACGTGGACGTCGAGCTCCTTTGCGACCTGCTCGGCCAACTCCGGGTGCGCACGGCCGGAGAAGAGCATCAGGTTTTTGCGGTTGTCGGTCCAGTCGTGGCTCAACGCACTGCCCTCGCCGTTCGGATCAAAAGTGGATGGCCAATCGTACGTAGCGAATGGTACGGAAATGTGGCCGGGTTACCAGATAGCGAAATCACAATGTCTATTCGGGCTCGCCGGCCCCGGTCGCCTTTTCGGCCGCTTCGGCCGCCGCGCTGCCCGGCCGTTTGCGCTGTACCCAGCCCTCGATGTTGCGTTGCGGGCCGGCGGACACCGCGAGCGCGCCGGGCGGGACGTCGTCGCGGACCACGGTTCCCGCGCCGGTGTACGCGCCGTCGCCGACCGTGACCGGGGCGACGAACATGGTGTCCGACCCGGTGCGCACGTGGGAGCCGATCGTGGTCCGGGCCTTGGACGTGCCGTCGTAATTGACGAAGACGCTGGACGCTCCGATGTTGCTGTGGTCGCCGATGTCGGCGTCACCGACGTAGGTCAGGTGCGGAACCTTGGTGCCGGTGCCGATCGTGGAGTTCTTGGTCTCGACGAACGCGCCGAGCTTGCCGTCATCGCCGAGCACCGTGCCCGGCCGCAGGTAGGTGAAGGGCCCGACCGTGGCGCCGGCGCCGATGGACGACGACGTGCCGTGGGTGCGCACCACCGACGCGCCGTCGCCGACGGTGACGTCGGTGAGCGTGGTGTCCGGGCCGACGACGCAGTGGCCGCCAAGCTGGGTGCGGCCCAGCAGCTGCGTGCCCGGGTGGATGACGGTGTCGCGGCCGATCGTGACGTCGACGTCGATCCAGGTGGTGGCCGGGTCGACCACCGTCACCCCGGCCATCTGGTGGGCGGCGACGATCCGGCGGTTGAGTTCGGCGCCCAATTGCGCCAGCTGCACGCGGTTGTTCACGCCGGCCACCAGCGCGCTGTCATCGACGTGCTGGGCGTGGATGGCCCGCCCGTCGCCGCGCAGGATGGCGATGACGTCGGTCAGGTACAGCTCCTGCTGGGCGTTGTTCGAGCTCAGCCGGCTCAGCGCGGAGCGCAACGCGGGAACGTCGAAGGCGTAGACGCCGGCGTTGACCTCGCGGATCTCGCGCTGGAAAGGCGTCGCGTCGGCGTGTTCCACGATCGCGGTGACCTCGTTGTCCTGGGTGCGCAGGATGCGGCCGTAGCCGGTGGGGTCGTCGAGTGTCGTGGTGAGCACCGTCGCGGCGGCCGATCCGGCGTTGTGCGTCGCGATCAGGTCGGCCAGGGTGTCGGAGTCCAGCAGCGGCGTGTCGCCGGAGGTGACGACGACGACGCCGGCGTAGTCCTCGGGCAGCGCGGACAGGCCGCAGAGAACGGCGTGGCCGGTGCCCAGCGGCCGGTCCTGCAGGGCGACCTCGATGGCCCGGCCCAGGCCGTCGGCCCATTCGGCGACCAGCGGAGCGATGCGCTCGTGGTCGTGGCCGAGGACCACGACCAGGTGTTGCGGGGCGGCCTTGGTTATCGCGTGCAGGAGGTGGGACAACATGCTGCGCCCGCCGATCGTGTGCAGCACCTTGGGGGTGTCCGACCGCATCCGGGTGCCGGGCCCGGCCGCGAGCACCAGGACCGCGGTATCACCACGAGACGCCACGCTTCTCCTTCCGACGCGAGCGTGCGTGTCTGTACGCCGACACGCCGTCAAGCGTGTCACCACACCTGACGTCGACGCAAAGACCACTTCGGTCCGACTCGCCGACCGTGGGGCCTGCGTACGGGAACCGTGCCGAATTCGTGCATAGGCCCCACCCCCGACCCAGGGAGCAAAGCTCCGTCGCCAGGACTCGAACCTGAACTATCTGAACCAAAATCAGAGGTGCTGCCGATTACACCACGACGGATCGCAAGGCCCATCGGCCCGCGCCACCAACAGACTTTAGACGGTGGACGGGCCGATCGCGGCGCCGAGGGAAAGACGGGCGGTTCGGTGCCTGCGACGCTATACGCTGATTGACGTGGCTGTTCTCGACAAGGAGCCGGACAAAGAGGCACGCGCCCCGCGCGCCAGGATGACCGGTACCGAGCGCCGGCAACAACTCATCGGCATCGCACGCTCGCTGTTCGCCGAGCGCGGTTACGAGGGCACCTCGATCGAGGAGATCGCGTTGCGCGCCAACGTGTCCAAGCCGGTCGTCTACGAACATTTCGGCGGCAAGGAGGGGCTGTACGCCGTGGTGGTCGACCGCGAGATGTCGGCGCTGCTGGACGGCATCACCTCGTCGCTGACCAACAACCGGTCCCGGGTGCGGGTCGAGCGGGTCGCTCTGGCGCTGCTCACGTACGTCGAAGAGCGCACCGACGGCTTCCGCATCATGATCCGCGACTCACCGGCCGCCATCAGCTCGGGCACCTACTCCAGCCTGCTCAACGACGCCGTCAACCAGGTCAGCTCAATCCTGGCCGGCGACTTCGCCCGCCGCGGCCTGGATCCCGAGCTGGCGCCGTTGTACGCGCAGGCGCTGGTGGGCTCGGTGTCGATGACGGCGCAATGGTGGCTCGACACCCGGGAACCCAAGAAGGAAGTGGTCGCGGCGCACCTGGTCAACCTGATGTGGAACGGGCTGACCCACCTGGAGGCCGACCCCAGGCTGCAGGACAGTTAGCCGCCGTCGACGGGTTCCACCACCACCCTGGGGCGGGGGAAATGCTCCGCGGCGCAGGCCTCGTCCAGCGCGTCCTCGATAACACGGGCCAGCGCGTCGAGGTCGAGTTCGCGGTCGCCGGGAACGTAGGGGATGGCGTGCCCGCCGCCGAGGTTGAGTTCGGTCAGGATGACGCCGTGGCGGGCCCGGATGTCGGCCATCGCGGCGATCAGCCGGTGAATCGCTTCGCCGTATAGCGCCGGGTCGGTAACCTGCGAGCCGATGTGGCAGTGCAGGCCGACCAGGTCGAGGATCGGGTGCGCCAGCACGCGTTTGACCGCCTCTGCGGCGTGGTCTCCGGCGAGGGTGAAGCCGAACTTCTGGTCGCTGATTCCGGTCGCCACCGCCCGGTGCCCGTGAATATCGATGTCCGGCGTCACCCGGATGAGGACCGGCTGACGCCTGCGGGCCAGGCCGGCGAGGTAGGCGATCTCCATGCAGGAATCCAGCACGACCCGCCCCACGCCGGCGCCCACCGCGTCGCGCAGCTCATCGAGGGACTTGGCGTTGCCGTGGACGACGATCCGGGCCGGATCCACCCCACCGGCAAGGGCGACGGCCAGCTCACCGGCCGACCAGACGTCGATGCCGAGGCCCTCCTCGCGGGCCCAGCGGGCCACCGCGGTGGTCAGCAGCGACTTTCCCGCGTAGACCACCTGGACGCCGCGCAGCGCCTTGCGGTAACGGCGGGCCCGGCGCCGGAAGTCGGTCTCGTCGATGACGTAGGCGGGCGTGCCGAACTCGTCGGCGATGTCCGCCAGGGGCGCCCCGCCGACGCAGAGCCCGCCCTGCTCGTCGGGGTGGGCGGTCACGGGCCAGATCGCGGGATCGAACCGCGGCGGGGCCGCGTGACCAAGTGACGGCAGGATCTCCAGCAATGTCATGAATCCAACGTGGGCCGGCACGGGGCCGAAGGGCGGCTACCTTACGAACCCTTGACGGTCCCGGGCTCAATATTGACGAATCCTGGCGCCCCTAGAATGGATTCATCATGACCGCACCGGGGCCTGCTCGCCCAGAACCCCCGATCGCGGGGCTCGTTGAATTGGCGCTAACCGCGCCGACCTTCCAGCAACTGATCGAAAGCGCGGCCGAGCGACCGGCCGAGCTGCGCCTGGTGGGTCCAGCCAGTGCAAGGCTTTTTGTGGCCAGCGCGATGGCGCGGTTGGGGCCTTTGCTCGTGGTCACCGCGACGGGTCGCGAGGCCGACGACCTGACCGCTGAATTGCGCGGCGTCTTCGGCGATGCCGTCGCGGCCTTTCCGTCCTGGGAGACCCTGCCGCACGAGCGGTTGTCGCCGGGCGTCGACACCGTCGGCGCCCGGCTGACGGTGCTGCGCAGGCTGGCGCATCCCGACGATGGTCGGTTGGGCCCGCCGCTGCAGGTGGTGGTGACCGCGGTGCGCTCGCTGATGCAACCGATGACGCCGGAGCTGGGCCTGGTCGAGCCGGTCACGTTCAAAGTCGGCGAGGAGATCGCCTTCGAAGACGTCGTCGCCCGGCTGGTGGAGCTGGCCTACACCCGGGTCGACATGGTGGGCCGGCGGGGCGAGTTCGCGGTGCGCGGGGGCATCCTCGACGTCTTTCCGCCGACCGCCGAGCACCCGGTGCGCATCGAGTTCTGGGGTGACGAGGTCAGCGAGATCCGGATGTTCGCCGTCGCCGACCAGCGCTCGATCCCCGAGATCGAGGTCGAGACGGTGATCGCGGTGCCCTGCCGCGAGCTGCTGCTGACCGACGAGGTGCGGGAACGGGCCGCCGCGCTCGCCGCCCGGCATTCCGGGGCCGAGCCGGCCATCACCGGCAGCGTGACCGACATGCTGGCCAAGCTGGGCGAGGGGATCGCGGTCGACGGCATGGAGGCGCTGTTGCCGGTGCTGCGGCCCGGGGAACACGTGCTGCTGACCGACCAGCTGGCCGAGGGCACGCCGGTGTTGGTGTGCGACCCCGAGAAGGTTCGCACCCGGGCCGCCGACCTGATCAAGACGGGCAGCGAATTCCTCGAGGCCTCCTGGTCGGTCGCCGCCCTCGGCACCGACGCGCCCGTCGACGTGGCGCAATTCGGGGGATCGGGGTTCGCCGAGCTGGACGACGTGCACGCCGCGGCGGCGAATTCCGGTCACCCGTGGTGGACGTTGAGCCAGTTGTCCGACGAGTCGGCAGTCGAGCTGGACGTTCGGGCGGCGCCCTCGGCCCGCGGGCACCAGCAGGACATCGACGGCATCTTCGCGATGCTGCGCGCGCACGTCTCGACCGGCGGCTACGCCGCCGTCGTAGCGCCGGGCGCCGGTACCGCGCACCGGGTCGTCGAGCGGCTCGCCGACTCCGACACCCCCGCCGCCATGCTGGAACCCCACGCGGCGGACACCACGCTCAAGCCCGGAATCGTCAGCGTGCTCAAGGGTCCGCTGCACGACGGTGTCGTCATTCCGGGCGCCAACCTGGTCGTCATCACCGAGACCGACCTGACCGGTAGCCGAACCACCGCCGTCGAGGGCAAGCGGCTGGCGGCCAAGCGGCGCAACACCGTCGACCCGCTGGCGCTGACGGCCGGTGACCTGGTGGTGCACGACCAGCACGGCATCGGGCGGTTCGTCGAGATGACCGAACGCACGGTCGGCGGCGCGCGCCGCGAGTACCTGGTGCTCGAGTACGCGTCGAGCAAGCGGGGCGGCGGCTCGGACAAGCTGTACGTCCCGATGGACTCCCTGGACCAGCTCTCCCGCTACGTCGGGGGGCAGGCGCCGGCACTTTCCAAGCTTGGCGGCAGCGACTGGGCCAACACCAAGACCAAGGCCCGCCGCGCGGTGCGCGAGATCGCCGGCGAGCTCGTCGCGCTCTACGCCAAACGCCAGGCCAGCCCCGGCCACGCGTTCGCGCCCGACACCCCGTGGCAGGCCGAGATGGAGGACGCGTTCGGCTTCACCGAGACCGTCGACCAGCTCACCGCCATCACCGAGGTCAAGGCCGACATGGAAAAGCCGATCCCGATGGACCGGGTGATCTGCGGTGACGTCGGCTACGGCAAGACCGAGATCGCGGTGCGCGCGGCGTTCAAGGCGGTCCAGGACGGCAAGCAGGTCGCGGTGCTGGTGCCCACCACGCTGCTGGCCGACCAGCACCTGCAGACGTTCACCGACCGGATGGCCGGCTTCCCGGTGACCGTCAAGGGGCTCTCGCGGTTCACCGACAACGCCGAGTCCCGCGCCGTGATCGAGGGCCTGGCCGACGGCTCGGTCGACGTCGTGATCGGCACGCACCGGCTGCTGCAGACCGGGGTGCGCTGGAAAGACCTGGGGCTGGTCGTCGTCGACGAGGAGCAGCGGTTCGGCGTCGAGCACAAGGAGCACATCAAGAGCCTGCGCACCCACGTCGACGTGCTGACCATGAGCGCCACCCCCATCCCGCGCACGCTGGAGATGAGCCTGGCCGGGATCCGCGAGATGTCGACCATCCTGACGCCGCCCGAAGAGCGGTATCCCGTGCTGACCTACGTCGGCCCGCACGACGACAAGCAGGTCGCGGCCGCCCTGCGGCGCGAGCTGCTGCGCGACGGGCAGGCGTTCTACGTGCACAACCGGGTCAGCTCGATCGACCGCGCCGCGGCACATGTTCGCGAGCTGGTCCCCGAGGCGCGCGTGGTCGTCGCGCACGGACAGATGCCCGAGGACCGCCTGGAACGCACCGTGCAGGGGTTCTGGAACCGCGAATACGACATCCTGGTCTGCACCACGATCGTCGAGACCGGGCTGGACATCTCCAACGCCAACACCCTGATCGTCGAGCGCGCCGACACCTTCGGGCTGTCGCAGCTGCACCAGCTGCGCGGCCGGGTGGGCCGCAGCCGCGAGCGCGGGTACGCCTACTTCCTGTACCCGCAGCACGCGCCGCTGACCGAGACGGCCTACGACCGGCTGGCGACCATCGCGCAGAACAACGAGCTGGGCGCGGGCATGGCGGTCGCGCTCAAGGACCTCGAGATCCGCGGCGCCGGCAACGTGCTGGGCGTCGAGCAGTCCGGGCACGTCGCCGGGGTCGGGTTCGACCTGTACGTGCGGCTGGTGGGCGAGGCCGTGGAGGCCTACCGCGCGGCCGCCGACGGCCAGACGGTGACCACCGCCGAGGAGCCCAAGGACGTGCGGATCGACCTGCCGGTGGACGCGCACCTCCCGCCTGACTACATCGCCAGCGACCGGCTGCGGCTGGAGGCGTACCGACGGCTGGCGGCGGCTTCCGACGACGCGGCCGTCGACGCCGTGGTCGACGAACTCGTCGACCGCTACGGCGCGCTGCCCGAACCGGCCCTGCGCCTGGTGGCGGTCGCGCGGTTGCGGCTGCTGTGCCGCGCCGCGGGCATCACCGAGGTGTCCGCGCCGTCGGCGGCCACCGTGCGGCTGTCGCCGATGACGCTGCCGGATTCGGCCCAGGTGCGGCTCAAGCGGATGTATCCGTCGGCGAGCTACCGCGCCACCACCTCGACCGTGCAGGTTCCCATCCCGCGGGCGGGCGGTGTCGGGGCGGCGCGCATCCGCGACGTCGAGCTGGTGCAGATGGTGGCCAATCTGGTGACGGCGCTGCAAGGAAAACCCCAGACGGACATTGATATAACGAGTGCGTCACCTGCAGCGATGTCCAGTGAGGAGCGACAAGCGCGATGATCCGCGCCGGCGACGATGCAGAGCGGAGCGATGTGGGGGCACGCCCCCTCGCCGCTGCGCGGCCGGGGGTACCCCCACCCGCTTGCGGGGGAGAGGAGCGGCGCACATGATCGTCGTCTTGTTCGACCCTCGCCGCCCATCGCTGGTCCCCGTGGAAGCGATAGAACATCTCAGCGGGGAGGTGCAGTACACCGAGGAGATGCCCGTCGCGGTGCCGTGGTCGCTGCCCGCGGCCCGTCCGGTGCATGCCGGGGACCCCGATGATCCGGCGCCGGTGCTTCTCTCGTCCGACCCCGATCATCCCGCCGTCACGGCGCGCCTCGCGGCCGGTGCCCGGCTGATCTCGGCGCCGGACACCCCGCGCGGCGAACGACTGGTCGACGCCGTGGCGATGATGGACAAGCTGCGCACCGCGGGGCCCTGGGAGAGCGAGCAAACCCACGACTCGCTGCGCAGGTTCCTGCTCGAGGAGACTTACGAACTGTTGGACGCGGTGCGCAGCGGCAGCGCCGACCAGTTGCGCGAAGAACTCGGCGACGTGTTGTTGCAGGTGCTCTTTCACGCGCGCATCGCCGAGGATGCGCCGCAGCTTCCGTTCACCATCGACGACGTTGCCGTCACGCTGATGCGCAAGCTGGGCAATCGGGTTCCGGGTGTGCTTGCGGGCCAGACCATTTCGCTGGAAGAGCAGTTGGCGCAATGGGAAGAGCGCAAGGCCGCCGAAAAGCCCCGGAAATCGGTGATGGACGACGTGCATACCGGGCAGCCCGCATTGGCGCTGGCGCAGAAAGTGATTCAGCGTGCCGAGAAGGCCGGCCTGCCCGCCGATCTCATACCCGCCGAAATCACCTCGATATCGGTGTCGGCCGGCGGCGACGCGGAAGGCGCGCTGCGCTCGGCGGTTCTGGAGTTCGTGGACACCGTCCGGGAGGTCGAACGGGCGATCGCCGCGACGCGCCGGGGCGGCGACGTCCCCGATGAGTTCGACGTGGCACCCCTCGGGGAGGTCACCGAGGACGAGTGGCGGGAGCACTGGCCGTCGGACGGGGTGCCCGAGGCGGCCGCGGTGGATGCCGCGGCCGACGACGCGTGACCGCGAAAGCTGCTTGGGGCTAACCGATAATTAACCAAAATCCTGCGCCGGGCCCCCGACGCGGCCGGGCAAGACCGGAACACATGGGACGATGGTTGCGGAAGTTTGTGCAGGGGAGTTGAGGGAGCTTTAACCAGCATGGTGTCGCCGAGGCGTTGGTTGCGCGCGGCTGCCGTGATCGGCGCGACCGCGATGCTGATGGCCTCCAGCTGCACGTGGCAGCTCAGCCTCTTCATTCCGGAGGGTGTCCCGCCGCCCGCGGGGGCCCCGGTGCCGCCGGTGGACACCCACGCCAGCGGACGCCCCGCCGACCAGCTTCGGGCCTGGGCCGAGCAGCGGTCGGCGACGCTCGAGATTCCAGTGATCGCGCTGGAGGCGTACGCGTACGCGGCCCGGGTCGCCGAGGTCGAGAACCCCAAGTGCCATATCGCGTGGACCACGTTGGCGGGCATCGGGCAGGTCGAAAGCCATCACGGCACCTACCGCGGCGCGCGCCTGGCGCCCAACGGGGATGTGAGCCCGCCGATTCGCGGTGTCCGCCTGGACGGCAGCGGGGGCACTCTGCGCATAGTCGACAGCGAGGAACAAGTGACCGATGACGACGGGGTGGTGCGGGCCATGGGGCCGATGCAGTTCATCCCGGAGACCTGGCGGTTGTACGGCGTCGACGCCCATAACGACGGGCGTGTCAGCCCCGACAACATCGACGATGCGGCCCTCGCGGCGGCGGGTTACCTGTGTTGGCGGGGCAAAGATCTGGGGACTCCGCGCGGCTGGATCACCGCACTGCGGGCCTACAACAACTCGGGCGTCTACGCGCGGGCGGTCCGCGACTGGGCGACCGCTTATGCGGCGGGTCACCCGCTGTAGCAGGATGTATCGCTGACGGCGCCAGCTAGAACACGCAAGGAGAAACTCAGTGCCGATTATCGAGCAGGTCGGGGCCCGCGAGATCCTCGATTCCCGCGGTAACCCGACGGTCGAGGTCGAGATCGCCCTGATCGACGGGACGTTTGCCCGCGCGGCGGTGCCCTCCGGGGCGTCGACCGGCGAGCACGAGGCCGTCGAGTTGCGCGACGGCGGTGAACGGTACGGCGGCAAGGGCGTGCGAAAGGCCGTGGAGGCCGTGCTCGACGAGATCGGCCCGGCGGTGATCGGGCTCAACGCCGACGATCAGCGGCTGGTGGATCAGGCGCTGGTCGACCTCGACGGCACCCCCGACAAGTCCCGGCTGGGCGGCAACGCGATCCTGGGTGTGTCGCTGGCGGTGGCCAAGGCCGCCGCGGATTCCGCCGAGCTCCCGCTGTTCCGCTACATCGGCGGGCCGAACGCGCACATCCTGCCGGTGCCGATGATGAACATCCTCAACGGCGGCGCGCACGCCGACACCGCCGTCGACATTCAGGAATTCATGGTGGCCCCGATCGGCGCCCCCAGCTTCAGTGAGGCGCTGCGCTGGGGCGCCGAGGTGTACCACTCGCTCAAGTCGGTGCTGAAGAAGCAGGGTCTGAGCACCGGCCTGGGGGACGAGGGCGGCTTCGCGCCCGACGTGGCCGGCACCACCGCGGCGCTGGACCTGATCGGCAGCGCCATCGAGTCGGCCGGGTTCAAGCTGGGCGTCGACGTCGCCCTGGCCCTGGACGCGGCGGCCACGGAGTTCTACACCGACGGAACCGGATACGCCTTTGAGGGCAGCACCCGCACCGCCGAGCAGATGGCGGAGTTCTACGCCGGGCTGCTCGGCTCCTACCCGCTGGTGTCCATCGAAGACCCGCTCTCCGAGGATGATTGGGAGGGCTGGGCGGCCCTGACGACGTCTATCGGTGACCGTGTGCAGATCGTCGGCGACGACATCTTCGTCACCAATCCCGAACGCCTCGAGGAAGGCATCGAGAAGGGTGTCGCAAACGCGTTGCTGGTCAAGGTGAATCAGATCGGCACGCTGACCGAGACGCTCGACGCCGTCGCGCTCGCCCACCACAGCGGGTACCGCACGATGATGAGCCACCGCAGCGGCGAGACGGAAGACACCACGATCGCCGACCTGGCGGTGGCGGTCGGCAGCGGCCAGATCAAGACCGGCGCGCCGGCCCGCAGCGAGCGGGTGGCCAAATACAACCAGCTGCTGCGAATCGAGGAGGCGCTGGGCGACGCCGCCCGCTACGCCGGTGATCTGGCGTTCCCGCGCTACGCGCCGGAGGCCAAATAGGTTGTCCGCCAAGCCGGATCCGAAACGGCGCTCCCCCGCATCGCGTCCGGGGAAGGCCGGTGATCCGGTTCGGCGGCGTCGCACGGCAAAGCCCTCTTCCAAGCCGTCCGCCACCGCCAAGCAGGCCAGCCCCCGATCGGTTTTCGAGCGGGTCGTCGAGCCCATCAAGCGGCAGGCCGCGGAATCGGTCGAACAGCGGTCGGAGCAACGGCTGGGTTTCACCGCGCGGCGGGCGGCGGTGCTGGCGGCCGTCGTCTGCGTGCTCACGTTGACCATCGCCGGCCCTGTGCGCACGTACTTCGCGCAGCGCACCGAGATGAATCAGTTGACGGCAAGCGAAGCCGCGCTTCGCCGCCAGATCGCCGACCTCGAGCAGCGGAAGGCCAAACTCGGCGACCCGGCCTACATCGCGGCGCAGGCCCGCGAGCGGCTGGGCTTCGTGAAGCCGGGCGATATTCCGTTCCAGGTTCAGCTTCCGCCGACGGCGGCCCCTAGCGAGCCGGGAGGCCAGGCGGCGAAACCGGCCAGCACCGATCCCTGGTACACGTCGCTGTGGCACACCATCGCCGATGCTCCGCACCTGCCGCCGGCCAATGTGCCCCCCGCCGAACCCGGTCCCACCCCGAATCCCATGGCGCCCGGTGGTTGATCGTGCGGACCTCGAGGCCGTGGCGCGTCAGCTCGGGCGTGAGCCCCGCGGCGTGCTCGAGATCGCCTACCGCTGCCCCAGCGGCGAGCCCGGCGTCGTGAAGACCGCACCGAAACTTCCTGACGGAACTCCGTTTCCGACGTTGTACTACCTGACACATCCGGTGCTGACCGCGGCCGCGAGCAGGCTGGAGACGACCGGGTTGATGCGCGAGATGTCCGAGCGGTTGAGCCATGATCCCGAGTTGGCGGCGGCGTATCGGCGGGCGCACGAATCGTACTTGGCCGAACGGGATGCGATCGAGCCCCTGGGGACGACGTTTTCCGGTGGCGGGATGCCGGACCGGGTCAAATGTCTGCACGTGCTGATCGCGCACTCGCTGGCCAAGGGGCCGGGGTGCAACCCGCTTGGTGACGAGGCGCTGGCGATCCTGGCGCCCGAGCCGGCGATGGCCGGCGTCCTGGTGGCAGGGCAATGGTGAGCAGGTTCGCCGGAATCGACTGCGGAACTAATTCGATCCGGTTGCTCATCGCCGACGTTCGCGACGGCCGGCTGCGCGACGTGCACCGGGAGACGCGGATCGTGCGGCTGGGCCAGGGTGTGGATGCGACGGGCGAGTTCGCGCCGGAGGCGATCGCCCGGACGCGGGACGCACTGGCCGATTACGTCGCGCTGCTGAAGCGGCACGGCGTCGAGCGGGTGCGGATGGTGGCCACGTCGGCGGCGCGCGACGTCGCCAATCGTGATGTCTTCTTTGCGATGACGGCCGAGGTGCTTGGCGCGGTGCTGCCCGGCGCGGTGGCGGAGGTGATCACCGGCGCCGAGGAGGCCGCGCTGTCGTTCCGCGGCGCCGTCGGTGAATTGGATCCTGCCGCAGGGCCTTTCGTCGTCGTCGACTTGGGCGGTGGCTCTACCGAGATCGTGCTGGGCGGGGATTACATGGTGGCCAGTCACTCGGCCGACATCGGTTGCGTACGGCTGACAGAGCGCTGCCTGCACTCGGATCCGCCGACAGCCGACGAGGTGGCGGCGGCCAGGGCGGTGGTGCGCGAGCGGCTCGGTGTCGCGCTGCGCGTGGTGCCCGTCGAGGGGGCGCGAACCTGGGTTGGGCTGGCCGGGACGATGACGACGCTTTCGGCGCTGGCTCACAACATGACGGCGTATGACTCTGCGGCCATTCATCTTTCGCGCGTTCCCGGCCGGGATCTCCTGGCGGTGTGCGAGCGGCTGATCGCCATGCCGCGATCCGAGCGTGCCGCTTTGGGGCCTATGCATGAGGGGCGTGCCGACGTCATCGGCGGCGGTGCGATCGTGGTCGAGGAGTTGGCGCGCGAGCTGCGCGTCCGCGCCGGCATCGACGAGCTCACGGTCAGCGAGCACGACATCCTGGACGGCATCGTGCTGTCGATCGCGCGATAGCCCGACTCCCGGATGTCGCGACATTGGGTGCGGTCATTTCGGCGCGCGCCGAACCTGGGGAGTTGCTCTAGACTTCAACTTTCGGCACGACGCGGAAGGCGTGGTTATGCCAGATCTCACCGTCCGGCTGCCCGTGATGATGACGGGCATTCTTGTTGCTGCCGTGGTGCACGGCGCCGGACAGCCCCAGCGTCGCAAGTACGCCGAACAGGCGGGCGGCCGGTTATCAGCTCTGCGGTGATTTCCGGCGACGGACATGCCGACGGGCCACCGTCGGCATGGGCGCCGTTGCGTAACCACGTCTATCGCGGTCTGTTGATCGCACAGCTGGGCTCCAACACCGGGACGTGGATGCAAACTGTGGCGGCTCAATGGTTTTTGGTCGAGAAGCACAGCAGCGACGTCATCGTGGCGCTTGTCCAGACTGCGACTCTGGCACCGACCTTGGTCTTCGGATTGTTTGCCGGCGCGCTCGCCGATCTGTTCGACCGACGCCGGCTGCTGATTCTTCTGAACGCGTATGCGGTGCTTGTCGCGCTGGCGCTGGCGGTTCTGACGTTCCTCGGCCGGCTCAGCCCTGCGTCGCTGCTGATGCTTACCGCGGCCATTGGCTGTGCGGCTGCCCTTACCGCCCCGGCTTGGCAGGCGATTCAGCCCGAAATTGTTCCGCGTGAGCAGATCACGGCCGCAGCGACGTTGGGTAGCGTCGCCGGAAATGCAGCCCGGGCGATTGGACCGGCACTCGGCGGCGTTGTCGTGGCTTTGGCGGGTCCTGCTGCGGTCTTTGCAATCAACGCCCTTTCGTTCGCCGGAATAATCGCTGTGCTGTTGGCCTGGAAACGACCGAAACAGCTCAGCCCAATCGAGCGAGAGCACTTCGGCCAGGCCGTGATCGCCGGCCTGCGATTCGTTCGCAACGGTCCCAATATTCGCCGGATCCTGTTGCGGGCGGCGCTGTTCCTGTTTCCCGCCTCGGCGGTATTCGCGTTGCTGCCGGTGGCCGCCGCCCGTAGGTGGCATCTAACGGCCAGTGGCTACGGTGTCGCGCTGGCGGCTATGGGGTTGGGCGCCATCCTTGCCGTCGTCGTTGCCGCGCGATTGCGTGAGCGAATCTCCGACAACGTTCTGCTGGGGGCGTCGGCAGCCGCGTACGGCCTTGCGCCGCTTGCGATGATCTGGCTGCCGTTCGCCGCGGCGACGCCATTCCTGATGTTGTCCGGGATGGCGTGGCTGATCACGTTGACAACCTTGAACGCCGCCGCGCAGCTCTCGTTGCCGCGATGGGTCATGGCACGCGGGTTGGCCCTCTATCTACTGGTCGCAACGGGTTCTCAGGCCCTCGGCTCGTATGCCTGGGGCGCGATAGCCACGCGGACGGATCTGCGCACGGCGCTGCTGGGTTCCGCGGTGATGCTGGGTGCGGTTGCTCTGAGCGCCGCCGTGCTTCCGTTGCGGCCGTCGACCGGGAAGCTGAAGGTCGACGTGTCCACAGCATGGCCGACACCGACGTTGGTGTTCGAACCGTGCCCTAACGACGGGCCGGTTCTCGTCACCGTTCGTTACCGAGTGCCCACTGACCGGCTCGAGGAATTCGTCGAGGCGATACGCGCCGTCCGACGATCGAGGCTGCGAACGGGCGGCCACACTTGGCGGCTTTATCACAGCGTCGGACAACCGGATACGTTCCTCGAAAGGTTCACCGTCGCCTCGTGGACCGAATTCGAGCGTCAGCGCACCCAGCGGTGGTTGGAATTCGACGACGAGGGCGTGATGAGGGCGGTCGCCTTCACCGTTGACTGCGACCGCGAACACGACTATTACCTTCCGGTGCGGGTACGACCATGACGGGTTTGGTCAACGCCGCCCCGGGTGCACTCAGGGCGCCCACTCACACCTCGAACCGATACCCCATACCCGATTCGGTCAGCAAGTGCTTGGGCTGCGACGGGTCGTCCTCGAGCTTGCGCCGCAGTTGCGCCAAATACACTCGCAGATAATGCGTTTCGGTGGCGTACGCCGGGCCCCACACCTCCTTGAGGAGCTCTTCGCGGCCGACCAGCTTGCCCCGGTTGCGGACCAAGACTTCCAGCATTCCCCATTCGGTCGGGGTGAGGTGAACCTCGGCGCCGTTCTTGGTCACCTTCTTGGCCGCCAGATCGACGGTGAAGGCGTCCGTCTCGATCACCGGCTGCTCCAGTTCGGACGCCGCGGTGTTGCGCCGGATCGCTGCCCGTAGCCGCGCCAAAAACTCGTCCATGCCAAAGGGTTTGGTGACGTAATCGTCGGCCCCGGCGTCGAGCGCCTCGACCTTGTCCGACGAGTCGGTGCGCGCCGACAGCACGATCACCGGCGCGGTGAGCCAGCCCCGCAGCCCGGCCAGCACATCGATGCCGGAGATGTCGGGGAGGCCGAGGTCGAGGATCACGACGTCGGGCTTGTGCTCCGCGGCAGCGCGCAGCGCGCCGGCGCCGGTGGACGCGGTGATCACCTCGTAACCCCGCACCGACAGGTTGATGCGCAGCGCCCGCAGGATCTGCGGCTCGTCGTCGATCACCAGCACGCGGGTCATCGCGCCGCAACCATCTCCGGCGCGGCCAATTCCACCACCACCGTGAGACCGCCGCCCGGGGTGTCCCCGGCCGCGATCGTCCCGCCCATGGCCTCGACGAAGCCGCGCGCTACCGACATGCCCAGGCCCACCCCCGTGGTGTTGTCGTGATCGCCGAGGCGCTGGAACGCTTCGAAGATCTGCTCCTCGGTCCCGTGCGGGATGCCGGGTCCCTCGTCGATGACGTTGATCAGCACCCGATCGCCGACGCGCCCCGCGTTGACCCGCACCACACAGTTGGGCGCGTACCGCAGCGCGTTGTCGATCAGGTTGGCCAGGACGCGCTCCAGCAGCCCGGCGTCGGCCAGCACCACGGCGTCACCCACGTCGACCTTCACCCGGTCGATGGCGGAGCGGTAGAAACCGGTGGCGCCCTTGCCGATACTGATCAGCGCCCGTTGAACCGTCTCCTCCAGATAGACCCGGCGCAGGTCGGGATGCACCACCCCGGCGGCCAGGCGCGACGAATCGAGCAGGTTTCCCACCAGCGCGGTCAGCTGGTCGATGGACTCCTCGATGGTCGCCAGCAGTTCCGCCGTGTCCGCGGGGGAGAAGGCGACGTCCTCGGCGCGCAGGCTGGACACCGCGACCTTGGCCGCCGCCAACGGCGTACGCAGGTCGTGGCTGACCGCCGACAGCAGGGAACGCCGCAACTCGTCGGCCCGCACGATCGCCTCGGCCCGGCTGGCTTCCTCGGCCAGCTCGCGCTGCCGGATCAGACCCGCGGCCTGCTTGGCCACCGCACTCAGCACCCGCCGGTCGCGGGCCGAAAGCTTGCGGCCCGCCAACAGCATCCAGAATTCGTCGTCGCCGACCTCGATCGCGGTATCGGCGGAATCGACCGTGACACAGGGATCCCGGCCCACGCAGGCGACGACCTCGCCCCGCTTGCCGCCGCCGTGGTCCTCCTCGGCGGGTTCGCGCAGCATGCTGACCGCGCGTTGCGAGTAGGTCTCGCGCACCCGCTCGAGCAGCGTCTCGAGGTCGGCCCCACGCAGCACCGAGCCCGCGAACAGCGTCAGCAGCTCGGCCTCCTGCGAGGCGCGCCGGGCCTCGCGGGTGCGCTTGGCCGCGCCGTCGACCAGCACCGCGACGGCGACCGCGATCAGCAGCAGCACGAGTTCGGTGACGGCGGCATCGGGTTCGGCGATGGTGAAGGTGTGCCGCGGCGCGGTCAGGAAATAGTTCAGCAGCAGGCTGGACAGCACCGCCGAGACCACCGCCGGCGCAACGCCTCCCAGCAGTCCGACCAGCAACACGCCGACGAAGAACAGGGCGCTGTCGCCGCTGGTGCCCAGATACCTGTCCAGCGCTGTCACGATCACCGCGCAGATGAGCGACGGCACGATGAAGGCCGCCAGCCACGACGCCACCCGGCG
>NZ_LZJA01000252.1:0-559 GCF_001666785.1 Mycobacterium sp. E3305
CCCGTCGACCGCATCGTTTCGATCGGCGCCTTCGAGCACTTCGGCCGCCAGCGCTACGGCCGCTTCTTCAAGATGGCCTACCAGGTGCTGCCGTCCGACGGAATCATGTTGCTGCACACCATCGTTCGCCCCTCCTTCAAGGAGGCCAGGGCGCGGGGCATGACGCTGACGCACGAGATCGTGCACTTCTCGCAGTTCATCCTCACCGAGATCTTCCCGGGGGGCTGGCTCCCGACCCCGCAGACCGTCGGGGAGTACGCCGTAACGGCCGGCTTCGAGCGGACTCTCAATTTGTGGGCGGCAAACCTGGCGGCCAACAAGGACGCGGCCATCGCCATCCAGTCGCAAGAGGTCTACGACCGCTACATGAAGTACCTGACCGGCTGCGAGGACTTCTTCCGCAAGGGCATCAGCAATGTGGGCCCTGGCGGAACAGCCTCGCGCAACCGGTCAGGTACTTCATGTAGCGGTCGTAGACCTCCTGCGACTGGATGGCGATGGCCGCGTCCTTGTTGGCCGCCAGGTTTGCCGCCCACAAATTGAGAGTCCGCTCGTAGTG
>NZ_LZJA01000253.1:0-15525 GCF_001666785.1 Mycobacterium sp. E3305
CCCGAAACAGGTTGCTGGATAGACGAATTCGTACGTTGTCAGAGCGGCTTTGCATGTCCCGGCGTGTCACGGCGCGCCAGCTCGGCCAGCATCGCGTTGTAGGCGACCAGCTCGGCGTCGTCGTCACGGTCGGCGGCGCGGTCGAGCCGCCGGGCGGTGCGGTCGTCGCTGCGGGCCCACTGCACCAGCAGCGCGAGCATCACGATCACCAGGGGCAGTTCGCCGGCCGCCCAGGCAATGCCGCCGCCCAGCCGCTGGTCCCCCAGCAGGTCGGTGTGCCAGCTCAAACCGAGCGAGCGGTAATAGTCGGCGCCGAGCACCCTGCGGGTGCCCATCAGCACCACCCCGAAGAACGCGTGCAGCGGCAGCGAGGCGAACACCACGCCCACCTTGGCCAGCGGCGGGATCGGTCGCGGGGTGGGGTCGACGCCGATGACGATCCAGTAGAAGAGGTAGCCGCTGAGCAGGAAGTGGACGTTCATCGCGAGATGGCCCGCGTGACTGCCGACGGCGATGTCGAACAAGTTCGACAGGTACAGCCCGTAGAAGCCGGCGACGAAGAGCACGGTGGCGACGACCGGGTTGGTGAGGAACCGCGATAGGCGGCTGTGCAGCGCGGCCAGCAGCCATTCCCGCATGCCGGGCGGTTCGTCGCGGCCGGCGGCGGGCAACGCACGCAGGGCCAGGCTCACCGGGGCGCCGAGCACCAGCAGGATCGGCACCAGCATCGACAGGCCCATGTGGGCGACCATGTGGACGCTGAACATCGCCGGCATGTAGCGGCCGACGCCCGACGAGGTGACGAACAGCAACGCCAGGCAGCCCAGCAGCCAGGACGCCGTCCGGCCCGGCGGCCAGGCGTCGCCGCGGCGGCGCAGACGCACCACCGCGGCCACGTAGAGCGCGGCGAAGACGATCGCGGCGCTGCCGAAGATCAGGTCGAATCGCCAGTCGAACAGGATGCGGGCCGCGGTGGGCGGGCCGTTGAAGTCGTAGCCGATCTCGGCTTCGGGAATCGAGGGCAGCCGGCTCGGCGGCGGTGGTGGCGGGGTGCGGCCCAGCCCGACGGCGACGCCGAAGGTGAGGCCGAAGACCGCGGCCTCGGCGAGCGCCAGCCGGAGCAGGGCGCGGCGGCCGCCGGAGTCGGCCGGTTCGGCTTGCAGCCGCGCGACGGCGATGCGCCGCTGGCGCCAGCCGATGACCCCGAGCGCGCACAAAGCGAGGAACTTGGCGATCACCAGGCGCCCGTATTCGGTGGTGACCAGGTCGCCGAGCGGCACCCGCACCACGGCGTTCATCACACCGCTCAGCGCCATCGCGACCCAGCACCACAGCGCGATCGCGGAGAACCGCCGGGCCGCCAATGCGACGTGTCCCCCGCCGCGCAGCCCGTAGGCGGCCAACGCGAGCAGGCCACCGGCCCAGACACCGGCGGCCACGAGGTGGATCAGCAGGCTGTTGGTGGCCAGGTCGTGCGACCCGCCTGCCGACGAGTGGCCCGTCAGTCCCAAGGGCAGCAGGGTCAGCAACGAGCCGGCGAACAGCAGCGGCGTCCACGACCAGCGCAGCACCGCCAGGCTCGCCAGCATCACCAGCGCCGCCAGCGCCGCGGTCCAGCGCCACGCGGAGGCGGTGGTGACCAGCCCGGCCACCGACCAGATCCGTGCCGGGTCGAGCAGCGCGACCAACGGTCGCCCCGACACGTCGGAGATGGTCAGCGGCACCAGCAGCGCCGCGCACACCGCCCAGACCCCGGACGCCACCGTGCCCAGCCGAAGCGCCCGGTACCCGTCGGCGTCCAGGACGCCGCTGCGTTGCGGTGGCACCAGGAAAGCCGCGAACAGAAAGGACCCCACGGCCAGCACCGCGGCGAACTCCCCCGCGGCCCGGACGAACGGCAGCCCCAACGTGGTCGTCGGGCCCGGGTCCGGCAACCCGGTGGCGGTCAGCGCGTCGGCCAGCGACAGCGCCCCGATACCGGCCGCCGTGCATCCCGCCAGCAACGCGACGCCGATCAGCAGCGGCCACACCAGCGCGCGTGGTGTGGTCACGGACCGGTCGACCGTCATACAACCAGGGTATGGGCGCGGATCCGCGACTACCGAGCCAGGCGCTCCTCGCGGGCCTTGGCCTCGCGGGCGACGAACTGATTACGCGCGATCCGCCCGATGTAATCGGAGTCCCGCAGGATGCCCCTCAGTTCCTCCCCGAACGCGCCCCGGCGTTCGGAGAGGTCCGGGCCCGGCGCGACCAGATCCTGGTCGGCGACGACCTGATACGCGGTGGCGAACAGCAACGTCGACACCGATTCGCTGCTGCGCACCCGCGTCTGCGCCACATACTGGCGCCCCACGCCCAGTGCCGACTCCGTCAACTCCTTCTGGCCGACGTCGGCCGGCGCGTCGCGCAGCACGTCGGCGACGATCTCATAGGCCTCGAAGAACACCCGCAGCATCGCGTCAGCCATCAACGGCCGCTTGGAGAACAACAGCGCGTCGATCTCTTCGCCGCCCGCGGTGACATGGCCTTCCCAATCGTCGTGCCAGGCCATCTCTTCGGCGATGTTTTCCCGAAACGCCGCCGAGTCCGCGAAGTAGAAGTCGAACTTCAACAGGTCGCGCAGCCGCATCGCCTGATCCCAGAAGGCCCGCATGCGGTCACCCTCGACGTGCCGCGCATGCGCCAGCGCGAGCTCGACGATCGAGGTCTCCAGGAACGCGTGGATCAGCGAATTGCGGTAGAACGCGGCCGCGTGCTGCTCGTCGGGGGCGATGCGCCACACCGGCTCCCGTCCACCGTCGACCCGGGTGATCGGGTGCCCGTTGGACAACGCGTCGACCGCCGCGCGCACGCCGTCGCGCGAGCGCAGCCGCAACGCGCTCGTCGACATCGGGTTTTGCTTGCGTTCCAGGTAGTCCAGCGAATCCTGCAGGGTGTGGTGAAGCTGACCGAGCGTCAACGCCGCGCCGCGGGTGGTCAGCAGCAGCGCGCATACCAGGCCGGTGGCCGTCACCGGCGTCGCCTGCAATATCCGCCACGCGACCTCGAACGACATCTTCTGCAGCGCAAGTCGTTTGGCGTCCTGGTCCTGGACCAGCGGGCCGTGCGTCGGGCCCAGGTACTGGCGCATCGAAACGGCTTCGGGGAAGCGGACGTAGATCTTGCCGTAGTTGCGTTCGCCCTGCGCGCGGATGAAGTTGTAGAGCCAGCCCACGCCTTCGGGCGTCTTCTCGCCGCCCCGGGCGTAGGCCGCATACTCGGCGGTCTCGTGCAGCTGATCGAAGCTGATGGACACCGGCTGCAGCAGGATGTCTTCGCTGCGCCCATCCAGGTAGGCGTCGGCGACGTAGGCGAGCAGGCCCAGCTTCGGGGGCAGCATCTTGCCGGTGCGCGACCGCGTGCCCTCGATGGACCAACTCAGGTTGAACCGCTTTTCGACGATGTAACCGACGTATTCGCGCAGCACGTACTTGTAGAGCGGGTTGTCGCCGATGTTGCGGCGGATGAAGATGACGCCGGACCGGCGCAACAGCGGCCCCATCGCACCGAATGACAAGTTGATGCCGGCGAACACGTGCACGGGCGGAAGCCGGTTCTCCTGCATCGCCACCGGCACCACCGCGCCGTCGATGTAGGAGCGGTGCGAGAACAACAGCACTGCGGGGTGGGTTTCCAGGGCGGCGCGCATCGCGGCGACCTGGTAGCCGTCGTAGTCGATCTCGGGGTCGAATCCGCGGCTGAGCGCCCTCCCCAGGACGCCGACCAGGTCGACCGACACCCGGCTCCAGCCGGTGGCGAGTTCGTCGAGCATCTCGCCCGCTTCGTCGACGGTGGCGCCGGGGATCGTCTTCAGCCCGGCTCGAAATCGGCTGGACTCCAAGATCTCCGGCTTCACCAGTCGCGGAGATTTGTACTGCGGCCCCAGGATTCGGTACTCGACGCGTTCCAGCGCAAGCAGAGCGCGGCGGATGACGAACCGGGCGAAGTCGCACGAGTTCTCCCCGACGGTGATCTCGCGCCACTGCTGGCGCAGTTCGGAGACTTTGGCCGGTTCGCCTGCCACCACTCGCGCCCGCTGGGGCGCGTTGCGCATGATCTGCAGTTGCTGACGCTCGTTGGGATGGTAGGGGTCCCGGCCGGGCAGCAGGCCGGCCAGCTTCGCGATCCTGCCGCGATTGGGCGGCGGCAACCAGAACACCCGCACCGGCACGACCGCACGGTCGTCGTTGGCGTCGTTGGCAGCCTCGAGCTGCTCGATCAGCGCGGCGAGCGCGCCGGCCGGCGCGTTGGGCGGCGGCAGCTCCAGGACGTCGAATCTCGCCTCGGGCCGGTCGGCGCGCTGTTGCGCCATCCAGGCCGTCACCAGTTCCCTCTCCACCGGCGACGCCATGGACGCCAATACCAGCGAGTCTTGGCCGGTGAGCACCGCGGTGGTATCCGCGGCCGGTTCGGTCACGGCCGCCCTTCGGGCGGGGATTCCGGCGGCTCGGCACCGGCGGCCGCCTGGGCGGGCCGTTGCGCCTCACCGTCTTTGAGGACGGCCTGAGACTCGTGGGGATCCGCCTTGGCCGGCTTGGATTTCGAGGCGGCCTTCTTCGCCGGCGCTTTTCTTGCCGGTGACTTCGAACCGGCTTTAGCCGCAGTCTTTTTCGCGGGCGCCTTGGTCTTTGCAGACGACTTCTTCTCCGCGTGCAGGTCGACCTCGGGCAGCTCGTCGATCGGCCAATTGGCCAGCGTGTCCAAATACAGCTGCCGGACCTCGGCGATGCGCTCCGGCAGATTCTCGACGGTCCAGTCCTGCACCGAGATCGGCGGGAACACCGCGACGTCGACCGTGCCGGGGTTGATGACCGTGGAGTTCCTGGCGGCGACCAGCTCGGCGTTGCGGATCACGATCGGGACGATCGGGATCCCGGCCGCCATGGCGAGGCGGAACGGCCCCTTCTTGAACGGCCCGACCTCGGTGGTGTCGACCCGGGTGCCTTCCGGGGCGATCACGATCGAAAGCCCTTTCCTGGCGCGGTCTTCGACCTCGTGCATCGTCTCCATGGCCGCGGCGGGGTCGTCCCGGTCGATGAACACCCCGTCGAGCAGCCTGCCGAGCGTGCCCATGATCGGGTCCTTTTGCAGCTCCTTCTTGCCCACGCCGATCCAGTTGTCGCGCACCAATGCCCCGGCGATCACCGGGTCGACCTGGTTGCGGTGATTGAAGATGAACACCGCGGGCCGCTGTGCGGTCAGGTTCTCCTGGCCGATGACGTTGAGCTGAACGCCGGCGATCGCCAGGGACAGCTGCGAGAAGGTGGAGGTGAAGAAGTTGACGCCGCGGCGCCGATTCCGGGTCAGCACGCCGATGCCCACGGCGCCGGCGGCGACCGGGAACATCGAACCGAATCCGGCCAGGGTGCGGATCTGGCGGCGCAGACCGACCGGACCCCGGCTGTTGAACCGCAGGATCGGCCAGCCGCGGCGCTTGGCCACCGCGGCCATCTTGCCCTCGGGGTTGGTCGGCCGCGGGTTGCCGACCAGATACATCAGCGCGACGTCCTCGTCCCCGTCGGCGTAGAAGTAACTGTCCTTCAGGTCGATGCCGTTCTCGGCCGCAAACCGTTGCACCGCAGCGGCTTTGCCCGGCCCCCACAGGATCGGCTTCTGCACGCCGCCGGTGAGGATGCCGTCTTCGGTGGTCTCGAACTTATTGGTGAGCATGTTGGAGATACCGAGGAACCGCGCCACCGGGTTGACCTGGATGGTCAGCGCCGACGAGCTGAGCACCACGGTGTGGCCACGCGCCACGTGCGCCCGGACCAACTCGCGCATCTCCGGGTAGATCCGCGACTCGATCCGCTGTACGAACAGTCGCTCGCCGATCTCCTCCAAATCGTCGAGCAAGCGGCCGGCCAACGCGGCGGCGGCCTTGCCGATGAGATCCTCGAACTCGATGCGCCCGAGCGTGTGGCTCAGGCCGGCCTGAACCATGCCGAGCAGTTCGCCCACCCCCATGTCACGGCGCAGCAGCCGCTCCTGGGTGAGGATCACCGCGGTGAACCCGGCCACCAGCGTCCCGTCCAGGTCGAAGAACGCCCCGATCTTGGGACCCGGTGGGCTGGCCATGATTTCGGCGACCGAGCCCGGCAGCCGCATGTCCCCGGTCGCGCCGCCGTCGGCTCCCTGGTCTTTCGCGGCGCTCATGAGCCCGACGCCGTCCGTGCGGAGGTCGCCGGTTCGGCGAACGAGGCGGGCACCGCGCGGGGTGCCGAATCACCCGCGAGCGCCAGAATTTCGTCGAAGCCCTCGAGCAGGCATTGGGCGAACAGCGGTTCGTTGCGCACCGACGCCCTGTCGTAGCGCACGGTGATGGTGCACCAACCGCCCCGCGAGATCAGCACCACCATCATCGCGACGCCCGGCAGTGGGCCGATGCCGTACTGCCGCAACACCTTTGCACCGGCGATGTAGGTATCCCCGGGGTACACCGGGACGTTGCTGGCCTGCACGTCAGATCCGATCACCGAGCCGGTGATGCCCTCGAGGACCGCGGTCGGCAGGACGCTGAGCAGCGGTGCGACCGAACCGATGATGTTCATCGCCGGTTCGTCGCGGCGTTGCGTCATCTGCGCGCGGATCTTCTTCATCCGCGAAACCGGATCGACGGTGCCGACGGGCGCGGCCAGGTTGACACCGGTGAACCGGTTGCCGCCGGCCGTGTCGGCGTCGGCCCGCAAGTTCACCGGGACCGCCATCGGCAGCGTGCTGATCGGCACACCGAGCGCCTCGTGGTAGCGCCGCAGGGCGCCGCAGAGGCCGGCCAGGTAGGCGTCGTTGATCGATCCGCCGCCGGCTTTGGCGGCCTTGTGCAGATCGGAGAGCGGGATGTCGATCGCTTCGGTGCGGGTGGCCAGGCTGCGCCGCCGCAGCAGCGGCGACGGCTCGGCCGCCCGGTTGAGCACCCGCATCCCCGACATGGCGTAGCCGACGATCCCCGACACCGTGGCGCCCGGTTCCAGGACCGCCCGCCCGGCCGCCGAGACCGCCCCGGACACGGCGCTCAGGACGCCACCGACCACGGCGGTGGGCAGGTGGTTGATGCCTTGCCGCATCAGGTCGTTGGCCGTGAGGTCCTGCGGGATGGGCAGCGGGGGCGTCGGTTTGGCCGGCGGATCGCGTTCGAGGTCATAGATTTCGGCGAACATCTGCACCCCGCCGACGCCGTCGGTGACGGCGTGGCTGACGTGCAGCAGGGTCGCGGCCTTTCCGCCGGCCAAACCCTCGACCAGGGTGGCGGTCCACAGCGGCCGGGAGATGTCCATCGGCGACTGCAGGATCACCTCGGCGAGGTTGAACACGTCGCGCAGCGTGCCGGGTTCGGCCACCCGCATGCGGCGCACATGGAATTCGAGGTTGAAATCGGGGTCCACCACCCACCGCGGTGACGCCGTCGGCAGCGTCGGCACGACCACCTTCTGCCGCAACCGCAACACCCGCCGGGAGGCGTTTTCGAACCGCGTCAGGAACTTGTCCCAGTCCGGCGTGGTGTCGAGGAGCTCCAGCGCCATGATCCCCGAGCGGGTCCGGGGATTCGCTTCGCCCCGATGCATCAGATAGTCGACCGGTCCCAGCTGGTCGGACAACTTCACGACCTCGGACTCAGTCATCGCCATCCGCCCGATGCGCCAACCTTGTCACCGTCGATCAAGCCTCCTGCCTAGGACCCACCCACCCAATTGCCACC
The DNA here is from genome assembly GCF_001666785.1 of Mycobacterium sp. E3305. Taxonomy (NCBI): domain Bacteria; kingdom Bacillati; phylum Actinomycetota; class Actinomycetes; order Mycobacteriales; family Mycobacteriaceae; genus Mycobacterium; species Mycobacterium sp. E3305. The sequence goes on from NZ_LZJA01000253.1 coordinate 7,733, forward strand.
ACAACGCTAGTCGGGTTGCCGCGCTGGTGAAAGGAGCGGTCGGGCCGTACGGCGATGGCGACTCAGCTGGCCGACGTGGCGGTCAGCGGCACCGTGTCCAGCAGCGAGCTGACGCGCCGGCCGTAGATGACGCCAAGGAAATCGGCGACGGCGTCGGCGGCCAGCCGCGATCGGACCGTCGAAAGGATGTCGAACGCGTGGTGCGCGTTGGCGAGCTCGGCGTGGGCCACCGTCGCGGCGCCGGCCGCGCGCAACGCCGCGCAGAAGGTTCGGGCCTGGCCGCTGGGCACCACTTCGTCCTTCTCGCCGTGCAGGACGAAGAAGGGCGGCGCTTCACCGTGCACGTAGGACACCGGCGACGCCGCCTCGAACCGCTCGGGCTGGTCGTCGTGGCGGGCCTTCAGCACGAACTGCTCCAGGAACGGCAGCATCAGCGGGTGCATGTTGTCGAAGTCGGTGAAGTCGTACACGCCGTAGTAGGGGGCGACGGCCTGGACCGTCGTGTCGGCCTCTTCGAACCCGGGCTGAAACGCCGGGTCGTTCGGGGTGAGCGCCGCCAGGGAGGCCAGGTGTCCACCGGCCGACCCGCCGGTGATCGCGATGAAGTCGGGGTCGCCGCCGTAGTCCGCGATGTTCTGGCGGACCCACGCGATCGCCCGCTTCACGTCGATGAGGTGCGCGGGGAACGTGGCACGCGGGCTCTTGCAGTAGTTGATCGAGACGCAGATCCAGCCGAGTTCGGCCATGCGGCTCATCAGCGTGTAGGCCTGCACCCGTTTGTCGCCGACGGTCCACGCCCCGCCCGGAACCTGGATCAGCACCGGCGCCCGCCGCCCCGGTGCGAGGTCGTGGCGCCGCCAGACGTCGAGCAGATTGTCGCGGCCGCCCGGGCCGTAGGAGATGTTCGAGGTCTGCGCGGCGTAGCGGCGGTGCGGCCCGGGCCGGCCCAGCATGCCGCCGCGCGGGGCGCAGACGGGCTGGGTGGCGCCCGGGTGGCACACCTGCTCGCGGAAGTCCGGGCCGAAGGACTCCTCAAGCGCGGAGGTGAGGGCCCGATCCGCCCGCTGCGCCGCCCAGGCGGCGCCGACGCGGCCGATCGACGGGTGCGAGACGCGCGACAGCGCGTGGCCGGTCAGGACGTGCGGGGGAAACTCCGTGGACAGCCAGCCGGCGAGACAGCCCAGCGCGAACGGCGAGCCGCGCAGCAACAGCGTGCCGGCCCGGTAGGCGTCCATCGCATCGGCCGCCAGGCGTGAGGCCTGGTTACTGGCCCACGAGCACCGTGAAGTCAAGTGCGTGGTCACGCTCATAACAACGCCACCCCTCGACGTTATGCACACGCTCCGTTGCGGTGAACGGCCGATGACCGGCCGGTGTTCTACGTGTGTCGAGGGTCCCAACCATAGCCGATACATGCGGTGCGCGAACGCTTTTCACGCGCGCCGCGGCGGCGAGTCGTGGCGCGACACGCCGTTGGAATAGACTGACCTGCACATTGCCTCCGTAGCTCAGGTGGATAGAGCAAGGGCCTTCTAATCCCTAGGTCGCACGTTCGAGTCGTGCCGGGGGCACTCCGACCGGTATGACCTCGGCTGATGGTTGACGGCTCAGTTCCGGCCCGAGGTCAAACTTCCTAATTGGTGCCGGCCAGACGACTGGTCAGAGGCGTTTTGGTGCGGCGGCGTTGCGGGTAACCACCGAGGGTGCGCGCGGAATCCGTAATTGCCGCACCCGCGGTCGCGGTGGCGATCGCCGCATACTCGTGTCCCGTCGGTTCGGCCGACCCCGCGCCCGAGAATCCACCGTTTCCGATCGGTCAGCTCGGAGTGCCCGCGCATGCGCGGGCGGCCGACGGTGCGACCGCGGACATCACCGTCGACAGTGCGACGCGGTTACCGCCCGGGTGCGCCTCTCATTTTGCCAATCCGGCGTCTGACCCCGGTTGCACGGTAGTGGAGTTGACCGTCACCGCGACGTCCCATCAGTTCTTCCAATTCGACCGCGATCACGTCTTCGCCGGATACGGCGGCGGCGACCAGCCGATGACTCATACCGACAATGCGCCCGAACCGGCAACGTCTGCGGTCGACTTCCAGAGGTTCGACAAGATGCCCCCGCTGCAATCGGGCGGCCTGCACGACGGGCAGAGCACTCATGGGTTCGTCGGCTTCGTTATGCCCACAGCCGGGGACCTGTACATCACGGTCAACGATCCCTCGGATCCAGCGCCCTACACCGAAGCGGGCTTTATCGTCCACACCTGACGGGCCAGCTAACCGGTGACTCCGGCCAGTTCGTTCGCCACCGCATCGAACGCGCGCAACGTGTCCAACATGTGCGGCTCGTGCGAGTGGGGCTGGGTGGACACCTTGGCGGCGACCACCTCCGCCGCCCGGTTGACGTAGACCATCTGGCCGCACATGCCCAGGCACAACACGACATTGGCACCCGGGTAGGGGAACCACATCTGGTTGCGGTACATCCCGCCGGGCAGGTCGGTGTCGTGGTCGGGGCTGGCGGCGAACGCCTCCCGCGAGTCGGGCCCACCGTCGAAGGTGTCGGCGAGCCACGCCGCCGGTACCACTTGTTGGCCGGTCAACGAGACCCCGTCACGCAGGAACAGCGAACCGAACCGGATCAGGTCGGTCAGGCAGGCGTTGACGCCGCCGTCGAAGAAACCGGTGCCGGCCGGGTCGACGGCGATGGTGGCGTCGTACTCGGCGCCGATGCGGCTCCACAGCAATTCCGACATCAGCTCCGGCATGCGTTGTCCGCCGGCGGCCTCACAGATCCAGCCGAGTACGTCCGTTTCACACGAGCGGTACTCGAACGGGCCGCCGTGCACCGACTTCTGCCGCAGCGTCAGCAGGAACTCACGCAACGTGGCGGGAGCATCCGCGTTCCGCCGCGGCGCCCACCCCATCGCCTGGTCAAGCAGGTGAATCTCGGCGGCCGGATCGTCGTAGTTTTCGGAAAACTTGATACCCGACCTCATGTCCAGCAAGTGGCGCACCGTCGCACCGGCGTAGCCACACGTCGCCAGGTCGGGAACGTACGCCGTGACCGGCGCGTCAAGCTCGATCGCGCCGGCCTCGTGCAGCGCGCCCGCGACGGCGCCCACCAGCGACTTGCTCACCGAGAACAACAGGTGCCGGGTGTTTGGCGCCATGACGTGGAGGTACTGCTCGGCCACCAGCGACCCGCGGTGGGCGACGGCCCACCCGTCGGTTGCCGTGGCGGCCATGACCGCGCCGACGGTGGTGGCCGACCCGTCGGTCCCGGCCAGGCCGATCTCGGCCACCGGAGCGCCGGCGGCGGGCAACGCGGCGACCGGCCCCGTCCCGCGCGGGATCAACGCCGTCGGCACGAAATCTTCGACATGCTGGAACGACCAATGCGAATAGGGCGCCGCCAGCCAGTTGTCCAGGGAGATACCGGCCGGGGCGCTCACGCGCGCGCGACGAGCCGAGAGACGATCGGCGCGGCCGGCGTCAGGGGCGTCGAGGTGAACTTCGCCTTCATGCCCTTGACCCAGCGCTGGCAGCGGTCGCTCAGCTGATAGTCGTCGGTCTGCAGGTGCGAGCGGGTGACGAGCACGCCGAGTTGGGCGCCCTCGGACCGTAAGTCGCCGGGCGCCGCGACCCGCATGTAGAAAGCCTCGGAGCCATCGAGCAGCGTGGCCCAGTCGTTTGCGGTGCGCGAGAAGGAAACCCGGCCTTCGTCGTCGAGGCGCCAAACCCCGGTCCGCGGCGTCGCGGTGAAGATCTCGATGTCCGGCGAGGTCTCGGTGATGATCACCTGGCCCCAGACCTCGTCCTCGCCGTAGCCCCGCTCCCAGCGCGCGTTGATCTCGTCGATGTCGAGCTCGTAGTCCACGTCCATGTACTCGAGCAGGTGGAAGAGGAACAGCGGCATGTCGGCGTAGGCCTCGGTGGTCAGGTTCGTCATCGGGCTGGCGCCACTCAGGCGTGGGTTCACCTCGCCGAGGTAGAGCTCGTCGGAGTCGAGGTCGTGCAACAGGTCCACTTCGAAGTAGCCGAGGTATCCCTCGCGGCGCATGACGTCGCCGAGCTTTGTCACCATTTCCCGCGCGGCGTGCGTCTGGGCGGGTGGCAGCACCTCGTGCCAGATGTCATTGCCGCACCAGCTGCCGCGGCTCGGCGTCAGCTCCGAATATCCGACGAGGCTCGTCATCGCGGGTCCGACCACGGTGCCGTGGCGGGTCACGGCTCCCTCCAGGCACACCTCCACGTTGCGGATCCGCTTCATTACCTTGAGGTCCTGCCCGACCAGGTCGCCGGCATGCTGGTCCCAGTCGCGCTGACCGTGCACGAAGAACGTCCCGCTGCCGGCGTTGCCGTAGGCGATCGAGATGACCAGGTCGTCTCCCAAGCCGGAGCCTTCCGCGAGCGCCAACAGTTCGTCGTAGGAGCCGGCCCGCCCGATCGTGTTGGGCACGCTGGGCACCCCCGCCTCGTCGGCCAGCCGCGTCATCACGATCTTGGAGCCCAGCCGATTGCGCAGCTCGATCGGCGGATGCATGACTTCGAGGCCGGCCGACCGGGCGAGGGCCTGGATCTCCTCGTTCATCATCACAAAGCAGCACTTGCCGCCGGGACCTTTGCCAGCGATGAACTCGAGCGTCTCGGGATCGGACAGCAGGTGGCTGCAGACGTCGTCCATGGAATCGAAATCGCGCCGGTCGCGTCGCCGGGGCACGAACACGCGCGAGTGGGTGCCCTCGAACGAGTCAAAGTAGGTCAGGTAGAAGAAGTTTCGTATCCAGCGGTCAACGCCGAGCAAGTTGAACGGCGTCGGCGAGACGAAGAACAGCGGGACCTTGTTCGTGTGGAAGAACGCGCGGATGTCCGAGAGGCCTCTCAGCGGGCCGCGCCGCTCCGGTTCGGACACCCTCACGCCACCCGCGCCGACATCGACGCCCCGGGCGAGGGCGGTGCGGTCAGCGCGTCGGCGTTGCAATCACATACCGTCATTCCCCAAGTGTGGACCCGCGCTAGGCCGCGCGAAAGTGGAACGCCGGGGGCGCCGGCACTCCCTAGCCGAGTTCCTTCATGAACTCCTTAGCCAAAGGCCCAGCGGAGGCGGGGTTCTGGCCCGTGAACAGATTGCGGTCCTTCAGCGTGTAGGGCTTCCAGCGTTCGCCACGCGAGAAGTCGACGCCCATCTTCACCAGCTCGTCCTCGGCCGTCCACCGCGCCTTTTCCAGCAGCCCGACGCCGTCCTCTTCGTCGTTGGTGAAGGCCGTGACCTTGTAGCCGGCGAACGGTGAAACCCCGTTTCGCCGGGTAGCCATCATGGCAACCGGCGCGTGGCAGACGATGGCCAGCGGCTTGCCGGAAGCGAGCGCCGCGATCAGCAGCCGGCCCGAGTCGGCGTCCTGCCACAGGTCCTCCATCGGGCCGTGCCCGCCCGGGTAGTAGACGGCGTCGTAATCGTCGACCCGGGCGCTGGCCAGCTCGATGGGGCGGCGCACCTCCTCAGCCGATCGCAGGATCTCCTCCAGCTCTAGGGCGATCTCTTCGCTGCCGGCCATCGACGGACGCAGGCTCATCACATCCACGTGTGGGACAACGCCTTTCGGTGTGGCCACCACGACCTGGTGACCGGAGCCGGTGAGCTCGCGGTACGGGGCCGCGAATTCCTCGGCCCAATAGCCCGTCGGATGCCGCGTGCCGTCCTTGAGTGTCCAGTAGCTCGCGCCGGTCACCACGAACAGAACCTTCGCCATCGCGCATCCCCTCGTCAGCGTGCACCGGACCGGCCCACCCCAGCGTCGTCCATCACACGGGCCGTGTGCAACCGCTGGCCACCGCTACGACGCCGGTGCGAGCTGCCAGACGAGGTCACGCTTACTGGCGGTCGCGCGGTCGCACGACACCATATGGCCGCTGGCGTCCTTGGAGGTCACATTCCGCATGGAACACGGGTGACCCGCCGCAGGCTTGTTCGCGGCGATGAGAGCCAGACCGAGCCCGATCAGGGCGGCGATCACGGCAGAGACAATCCCCAGGCGGATGTAACCGATTTTCTTGTCCGTGTTCTTCTCCGCCACGGTTCGCATGGGGCGCTCCTGCCGTCGATGCCTTGGATGGGTTGGGCCTTCTGTGCGGCCCGGCATCAGCATCGGCGGTAGGCCTTGGCAGATTCTCAAAAGCTCCTTGACGCCCCCACGCGCCCGGTCGCCCCGCCGGAATACACAGCGGCGTAAATGGCTCTTAACAAGTGCCGCCGCGCCGTCGTCGCCCAAAGTTTGCCAATTGGACGGCTAAGGAATAACAATTGGCGTGTCGTGCGAGCAGATGACGCCTGCAGGGGGATCATGACTTAGGGCGTCTCTATTCGAGGGGTGGTCGATGTGACGTCGGACGACTGGCAACCGGTGGTGCGAGTTGGCGAACCAAAGTTCGTAGCCGGCCTTGGCAACAGGATCAAAGTTGAGGTCAAGACGCGGGGGTGGCTGAGCCGAGACTGGCGCCGTTACTTCGGTCTGCAGGTATCACAGCAACGGCTCGATGCCAGGTACTCGTCGTACCCGTGCTGGGACGAGGTGCAGCGCATCGAGGGGACGTGTGCCGTCGACGAGGCGGAGCGTTACATCGAAATGATCGATGCCGCAATCCACTACGCGAACACCAGGCTGCGGCACGATACGCTGCCAAAGACGGTGATGCAGGGGACGCTGCGGGACCAACGTGTATGTGCGGTGCGACGTCGCCAAGCGGCGCTCGATCAGCTGGCCAAGAAGTTGGCACGGCCCGAGGCTGGGTGAGGCCGCCGGCGAGGGATCCGGCGGCGAGGCAGTTTCACCATTAAGCCACTTAATTATCGCCATGTAATCAAACACGCGGGATAGAACACCCACCGCCGAACGAAAACGCAATCGCGTCGCGCAACCATTCTTCGAAAACTCGACCGGGCCGCAATGGCACTCGCGTCCTCCCGGTTAAGCAAATCACCGGCGGGCAGACGCAATACGATTTCGTTAATTGACTTGAGCGCAGCAAAGGGGCGCACCGACGACCATGCCTGCGCAGGCGGCGCAGTACCCTTACCGTGCCCGGAGTCGCAGCATCCGTATGTCCCCGGACCCGTCAAACCCCAAGCCGCGGAGGTGCCGATGGCCCGATCCGAGCCCGTCTTGTCCACCGTCGACAATCGCGTCGCGCTGATCACCGTCAACGACCCCGACCGGCGTAACGCGGTGACCGCCGAGATGTCGGCGCGCCTCCGCGCCGCCGTCGAACAGGCCGAGGCCGATCCTGAGGTGCACGCGGTGGTGATCACCGGCGCCGGCAAGGCCTTCTGCGCGGGCGCGGACCTCAGCGCGCTCGGCGCCGCGGGCGGCGATAAAGCCGAGACCGGCCTGCAGCAGCTCTACGACGGCTTCATGGCCATCGGTGGCTGCCGGCTGCCCACCATCGCCGCCGTCAACGGCGCGGCCGTCGGCGCGGGTCTGAACCTCGCGTTGGCCGCCGATGTGCGCATCGCGGGCCCGGCGGCCAACGCCATGGCCGCGGCAACCGGATCGTCGGCGACGGCGAGCGCCAAGCCGTGGCGCACCGCGGACTCGGCGTCGAAACGCATGCCGAACAGCAAGGCCGCGCGTGCGACCTGGGGGCCCACCGCCCGCTGCAGCATCCAGGTCGCGCCGCCGCCGGGGTGCAATCCCAGCTGCTGGAATCGCGCGTCGAACAGGGCCGCCGGGCCCGCGATGCGCACATCGGCGGCCAACGCGAGGTTCAGACCCGCGCCGACGGCCGCGCCGTTGACGG
>NZ_LZJA01000254.1:0-2240 GCF_001666785.1 Mycobacterium sp. E3305
ATCCACTCGGCCAGCACCGACGCCGTCGCCGCCACCCGCCGCGCCGTCTTACCCGACACCACCAACGTCGACACCCCGCCGTCGGGGCCGGCGTCGTCGACCGGCGCCAACCCAGGGCCCTGCTCGACGATGGCGTGCGCGTTCGTCCCGCCGAGACCGAACGACGACACCGCCGCCCGGCGAGGACCCGCATCGGACGGCCATTCGATGTTCTCGACGGGCACGAAGAGCCGGGTCGACGACGCGTCGATCGCCGGATTCCACTGCGAGAAGTGCAGGTTCGGCGGGATCTGCCCGCGCTGCACCGCCAGCACCGCCTTGATGAACCCGGCCACCCCGGACGCCGCCTCCAGGTGGCCGATGTTGGTCTTCACCGCGCCGAGCGCGCACGAGCCCGGGCCGCGCCCGTAAGTGGCTGCCAGCGCTTCGAATTCGATCGGATCCCCGAGCGCCGTCCCCGTTCCGTGGGCCTCCACGTAGTTGACGCTTTCCGGTGCGATGTCGGCCGACCGCAACGCGTCGGCGATCACATCGCATTGGGCGGCCGTGTTGGGCGCGGTGATGCCGTTGGAGCGCCCGTCCTGGTTGACCGCCGAACCCCGCACCACGGCCAGCACTCGATCGCCGTCGCGCACCGCGTCGGTCAGCCGCTTGAGCACCACGACCCCCGCGCCCTCGCCGCGGACGAACCCGTCCGCCGCCGCGTCGAACGTCGCGCACCTACCCTGCGGCGACAACAATCCCCAAGCCGAGATGGCGATCTGGGTCTCGGGCCGCAGCGTCGCGCTGACCCCGCCGGCCAGCGCCAGGTCGCTCTCGCGGGACCGCAGGCTCTGGCAGGCCAGGTGGATCGCCGCCAACGACGACGAGCAGGCGGTGTCCACCGCCACCGCAGGCCCACGCAACCCCAACAGGTAGGAGATCCGGCCCGCGGTGATGCTGTGGGAGTTGCCGGTTCCGGTATAGGCGTCCACCTGCTCCGGGCCGGCCGCCAGCATGGACTGGTATTCGTTGAAGTAGGCGCCGATCATCACGCCTGTTCGGGTGTCGGCCAGTGAATCCGTTGGAATGCCGGCATGTTCGAGCGCCTCCCAGGCGACCTCGAGCACCATCCGCTGCTGCGGGTCCATCGATGCGGCTTCGCGCGGGGTGATGCCGAAGAACTCGGCGTCGAACCCCGCGATGTCGGGCACGAAGCCGCCCCACTTGGTCGTCATGTGACCGGGCGTCAAGGGGTCGGGGCTGTAGAAGGCCTCGGCGTCCCACCGATCCGACGGGATCCCGGAGATCGCATTCCGGCCCTCGACCAACAACTCCCAGAAGCTGTCCGGTCCGGTCACCTCGCCGGGGAATCGGCAACCGATCCCCACCACAGCGATGGGTTCGGCCGTCACGGTGCGGGCGGCACGGGCGAATTCTTCGGACAGAGCGGTGCGCTGCTGCGCCGTCATGTCCGAGACGCGGCTGAAGAGACTGCGCATTACGCGGGCTCCTCGGCGGTGACGGAGGACGACTCGATGCGGTCGAACAAACTGTCCAGCGTGCTTCCCGCCGAGGCGGACAACGCCGCGATCTCGTCATGTCCCGAATCCCCTTCGGGCGCGACCATTTTGGTGAGCTGGTCCGCCAGCGCGGCGACGGTGGGGTGATTGAACAGCATGGTGGTCGAGATTTCAACACCCACCAAGGTCTCCGCCTCCCGGCGAATTGCCATGGCGCCCAGCGAGTTCAGGCCGAGCTCGGCGAGTGGCCGATCGCTTTCCAGCTCCGGTTCGGGAATCCGCAGTTCCCGGGCGACGATGCCGCGCAGCCCGCTTTCCAGCTCCCGGTGCACCTGCGCAGGTGTCAGGTGCGACCAGTCCTTCGCCGGGATGAGGGCGGCGCCCGCCGAGTCCGGAAGCAGGTCGTCGACGATGTGCAGTGCGCCGCGGATCCGATAGGCCTCCGCCAGCAGCGGCCAATCCGCTTCTACCACAACCGAATGCGCACCGGCGGCGGGACTCGACACCAGGGGAAGTGCCGTGATGGCGGTCTCGTCGTCCATGGGCAGCAGGCCGGTTCCGACGCTGACCTGACCGGCATCACCGTCGCTGTCGGCCAGTGATTTCCACAATCCCCAGTTGACCGTGGTGGCCGCGAGCCCCAGGCTGCGCCGGGCGTACACCAGGGCGTCCAGGTAGCCGCTGGTGGCGGTGTAGTGGGCCAGCCACCGCGAACCGGTGAGGCCGGAGATGGAGGAG
>NZ_LZJA01000255.1:0-48287 GCF_001666785.1 Mycobacterium sp. E3305
GGATCGCGACCAGCGTCTCGGCCAGCCGGTGCCGGATCGCCTGGAAAGAGCTGATGTGACGGCCGAACTGGACGCGGGCAGGCGGGCATTGGGCTGGTGGTTGGTCGGCGCCGGCCGGGCCATGCTGGCGCTGGCGCGCCGGCACGCTTTGGACCGCGTCCAGTTCGGCCGTCACATCAGCTCTTTCCAGGCGATCCGGCACCGGCTGGCCGAGACGCTGGTCGCGATCCAGGGTGCCGAAGCGACGCTGCATGTCGCCACGCATTCCGACGATCACGACGGCCTTGCCTCGCTGCTGGCGAAGGCCGCCGCCGGCCAGGCGGCGCTGACCGCCGCCCGGCACTGCCAGCAGGTGCTCGGCGGGGTCGGCTTCACCGCCGAGCACGCGCTGCACCACCACGTCAAACGGTCGCTGACGCTGGACGGTCTGCTGGGCAACACGCGGGAGCTGACCCGGGATGCCGGAAAGGCTCTGGTGGACAGGGGTTTTGCGCCACGGCTTGCCGAGCTTTAGCCGGCCCCGGAATCCTGATCGCCAGTAGTAGCCTCCCGTTGTCGCTGTGCGGCGAGCAGAATGGCGGGTCCTGAATCTGTGTGACGGATGTGATCTAACGGGTGCGCGTACACTTCGTCTGGCCACCGAGACGATGGGACGCGATGAGTCAGCCCGAGCCTCCTCGAAACGAGCTGGGCGTCGCCTCGCTGCTCGTCGGCGTGGTCGCGCTCCTCACATGCTGGATGCTGCTCGGGGTGCCTTTCGGGATCGCGGCGGTGATCACGGGGGACGCGGCGCGCAGACGGGTCCAGCGGGGCGAAGCGAGCAATCCCCGAACCGCACTGGCGGGCATGGTGTTAGGCGCCGTGTCGATCGCCGCCGGGCTGGTCGCGATCGGGTACTACGCCTGGCGGGACGCCCGCTAATTCCGGGGGAGGCCGAGCACGCGCTCGGCGATGATGTTCCGCTGAATCTCCGACGTGCCGCCGGCGATCGTCGCGGCGAAGGTGCGCGCGTATCGGTCGAACCAGCTGCGGTAATGGCTGTCGAGGTTGAGGGCGGCGAACGGGGCGGTCACCGCGCGGTGCACCAGCCCGTCCGTCTGCGCGGCATTCAACGCGTCCTCCGATGCCCGTTGCAGGGCTTCGGAGCCCAGCAACTTGAGGACCGATTGGGCCGGCACGTCCTCTTCCCCGCGCGCGGCGCGCGACAACGCCACGGACCCCAGTAGGCGCAACGCGTAGGCGTCCATCACCAGGGTGGCGTAGCGATCCCGCTCAAGTGAGCTCGCGGGAGCGAAATCGATGCTCAATTCGTGCAGCAGGTCGACGTACCCCATCCACAGCATCACGCGTTCGTGCCCCAGGGAACCGGTCGCCACCCGCCATCCGCCGTTGAGTTCGCCCACCAGATTCTCGGCCGGCACCCGCGCGTCGGTGAAAAACACCTCATTGAAGTCGACTTCGTCGCTGTCACACATCGACGCGAACGGGCGGCGCACCACCCCCGGCGTATCGGTCGGAATCAGCAGCACGCTAATACCCTTGTGCTTCGGCGCCTTTGGGTCGGTTCGCACGAAGGTCAGCAACACGTCGGCGTCGTGGGCGCCAGAAGTCCACACCTTCTGCCCGTTGACGACGAAGTGGTCGCCGTCAAGCACCGCGCGCGTTTTCAGCGACGCGAGGTCCGAGCCCGCCCCCGGTTCGCTCATTCCCAGCGACGCGGTGATCTCGGCCCGCAATATCGGCGCCGCCCACCTGTGCTGCTGTTCGGGCGTGCCGAAGGTCAACAGCGAGGCCGCGATGATGCCCACGCCCTGCGGGTTGAAGCTTTGATAGATGCGTCGCCGCCCGAGTTCCTCCAAGTACACGTATTGCTGCAGCAGCGTGGCGTTGCGTCCGCCGAACTCGGGCGGATTTCCGGGGAGCAGCCACCCGCTGTCGAACAGCAGCCGCTGCCAGCGGCGGGCCCAGTCCGGCACGTGCGAGCTGGAGCGTGGCCGTTCGAACGCCTCGGCGTCGGAGGGCAGATGCGCGTCCAGGAAGGCGATGAATTCGGAGCGGAACGCCTCCACGTCCGCGTCAAAGGTGAGCTGCACGCGACTCCCCGCAACGGTCGTGAGCACCCCCCCGCGTCGGTAGATCACGATTTCCGCCGACGGCGCGGTTCGCTCTTATGATTACGCTTCCATACACACGTCTAAGAGAATAGTATTCTCGTGACGAGAAAGTTACAATCTCCGACACATGATCCGTGAGGGGGTCGAGCGCAGCGATGTCACGGCGTTCTCCGGTAGAGTCCAACCATGTTCTCCCCTCGCGGCAATCAGCTGAGCCGGCCGTGACCAGTCCGAGCGAAGAGCCGGCCTGGAAGCAGCGCGCCGTCGAGAGGTCGATCAAGACGGCCAAACTGCGTGCCGCGCAACGCGTTCAGCGCTTCCTGGACGCGGCGCAGGCGATCATCATCGAAAAGGGCTCCACGGACTTTACCGTGCAGGAGGTCGTCGACCGGTCCCGCCAGTCGTTGCGCAGCTTCTACCTGCAGTTCGATGGCAAGCATGAACTGCTGCTGGCGCTGTTCGAAGACGCCTTGAGTCGGTCCGCCGACCAGATTCGCGCCGCCACCGAGAGCCAGGCCGATCCCCTGGAACGACTCAAGGTCGCCGTCCAACTCCTCTATGAGGCCTCTCGCCCGGATCCGACGGCCAAGCGGCCACTGTTCACCGATTTTGCTCCGCGGTTGCTGGTCACACATCCGGCCGAGGTGAAGGTGGCCCATGCCCCCCTGCTGGCTTTGCTGACCGAGCTGATGGAAGCGGCCTACGACGCCGGCGAGCTGCGGGCGGGCGTGAACGCGAAGCGCATGGCCGCTATGACCATGCAAACGGTCATGTTCATCGCGCAATCCAGCGGGGGCTCCGACGACGCGACCATCCACCCCATCACCAGCGAAGAGGTATGGGATTTCTGCTCGCGCGGCTTCGTCGGCTAGCAGCGGCCCCGCCTTCCCGCGAGAACTGATCAAATACCGCACCTCATTTGCTGCCGAGAATCAGATTCTCTAATATTTAGAACCACAAATAGCCGAAACGGATTCGGCGTTGACACCTATGACCGGTGGTGACAGAGTGCAAAAGGCGGCGAGACCCGCGAGCCCGGGGGACGCGGTCCCGGTTGCTCTGCGCCGAGGCGTGCGATCAGTAGTCAGGAGTTGAGATAGCCATGACCGGACGTGTTGAGGGCAAGGTCGCTTTCGTCACTGGAGCGGCACGCGGTCAGGGCCGCAGCCACGCGGTGCGGTTGGCGCAAGAGGGTGCCGACATCATCGCCATCGACATCTGTAAGCCCATCCGCGAGGGCGTGACGGACACCGCGATCCCGGCCTCGACGCCCGAGGACCTCGCAGAGACGGCGGACCTGGTCAAGGCACACAATCGCAGGATTTTCACCGCCGAAGTCGACGTCCGTGACTTCGGCGCGCTGAAAGCAGCGGTGGACAGCGGTGTGGAACAACTCGGCCGGCTGGACATCATCGTGGCCAACGCCGGAATCGGTAACGGTGGCGACACTTTGGACAAGACCAGCGAAGAAGACTGGACCGAGATGATCGACATCAACTTGGCCGGCGTGTGGAAGACCGTGAAAGCCGGTGTGCCGCATCTATTGTCGGGCGGCAGGGGTGGTTCGATCATCCTGACCAGCTCGGTCGGCGGGCTGAAGGCCTACCCTCATACCGGCCACTACGTCGCCGCCAAGCACGGTGTCGTCGGGTTGATGCGTGCCTTCGGAGTCGAGTTGGGGCAACACATGATTCGGGTCAACTCGGTGCACCCGACCCACGTCAAGACGCCGATGTTGCACAACGATGGCACCTTCAAGATGTTCCGCCCGGACCTGGAGAACCCCGGTCCCGACGACATGGCGCCGATCTGCCAGATGTTCCACATCCTGCCGATTCCGTGGGTGGAGCCGGTCGACGTCAGCAATGCGGTGCTGTTCTTTGCCTCCGACGAATCCCGGTACATCACCGGCGTGACCCTGCCCATCGATGCGGGTAGCTGCTTGAAATAGAGTTCCGTCCCATGGACGGGTTTGAAGGTCGCGGAACGGTCGTCACCGGCGGGGCGAGTGGTATCGGCTTGGCCACCGCCACCGAATTCGCCCGCCGGGGCGCCCGCGTGGTGCTCTCCGATGTCGATAAACCAGGCCTGGAGCAGGCGGTAAACCACCTGCGCGCCCAGGGATTCGACGCGCACGGCGTGGTGTGCGACGTCCGGCATCTCCATGAGATGGTTCACCTCGCGAAAGAATCTTTCCGACTGCTCGGCCGCGTCGACGTCGTCTTCAGCAACGCCGGCATCGTGGTTGCCGGTCCGATCGCGCAGATGACCCACGACGACTGGCGATGGGTCATCGACATCGACCTGTGGGGCAACATCCACGCCGTCGAGGCGTTCTTGCCGAGGCTGCTCGAACAGGGCACGGGCGGACACATCGCCTTCACCGCATCCTTCGCCGGCCTGGTTCCCAACGCCGGCCTCGGGGCGTACGGCGTCGCCAAATACGGGGTGGTCGGCCTGGCCGAGACGCTCGCCCGCGAAGTAAAAGACAGTGGCATCGGCGTATCGGTGCTCTGCCCGATGGTCGTGGAGACGAAGCTGGTCTCCAACTCCGAACGGATCCGCGGCGCGGATTACGGGCTGTCGTCTTCGCCGAAGGCCGCGGACGGGACGTTACCAACTCAGGACGAGGGCGTCGGCGTTGAAGACGTCGCCCGACTGACGGCCGACGCGATCCTGGCCAACCGCCTGTATGTGCTGCCGCACGAGGCCGCCCGCGCGTCGGTCCGCCGCAGGTTCGAGCGCATCGACCGCACCTTCGAAGACCAAGCCGCCGAAGGGTGGAACCACTAACCGGACGGACCGAGCCGGTAATTCCCCGTCTGCGGGTCGTGGTACCAGCCGCTCGCCGCGTGGGTGCCGCCGTCGACGTGCAGGGTCTGCCCGGTCAGGTAGGCCGACATGTCGGAGGCCAGGAACACTGCGACACTGGCGATCTCGTCGACATGGCCGGCACGCCCCAGCGGCACGACGTGGCCGATTCCGGCCAGGGCCGCCTCGCCGCCCAGCTGTGCCAGCCCCTCGGTGAGCGTGATGTCGGGCGCGATCGCATTGACCCGGATGCCGTGTGGCGCCAGTTCCAGCGCCGCGGTCTGGGTGTAGTTGATGACCCCCGCCTTGGCCGCCGCGTAGGCCGCGTAGCCCGGCGCGGCGCGCACCCCCTCGATTGACGTCACCGAGATGATGCTGCCGCCCTGGCCCGCGGACACCAGCTGTCTCGCGACGCGCTGGGTGCACAGCAGCACGTGGCGCAGGTTGGCCCGGTACAGCGCATCCCAGCCGTTCTCACTCGTTTCCAGCAGCGGTGCGGAAAACACCCCTCCGGCGTTGTTCACCAGGATGGAAGGGACGCCGAGCTCTGCGTTCGTGCGCCGCAGCGCGTCGTCGACCTGGGCGCTGTCCCGTACGTCAATCGAGATGCCAAGGGCACCAATGGATTCCGCGGAGTCGACGCAGGTCTGCGGGTCACGTTCCCAGATCGCGACCGACGCGCCGAACGCGGTAAGCCCGGCCGCGACGCCACGGCCGATGCCCGCTCCCCCGCCGGTGACCACCGCCACGCGGCCGGTGAGCATGATGTCCGAGGGATCGATCGCCATCGCCGTGTCACATCGCCGGTTCGTGGCCGATGACGCCGTCGGCCTCCAACTGGGCGATCTCCGCGTCGCTCAATCCGAGTTCGGCCAGCAATTCGTGGTTGTGCTGCCCGAGCAGCGGCGCGTGCTGGGTGTGGAACGTCGAGGGCCCACCGGACGACCTGATCGGCACGGTGCTGAGCCTAGCCGGACCGTTGACCGGGTGGTCGACTTCCTCGAAGAACCCGCGGAATGTCAGCTGATCGAGTTCGGTCTGACGGTGCGGTTGCATGACCTTGGCCACCGGAACGCCGGCGTCCCACAGGGCTGCGAGGATCTCGTCGCCGCCGCGGCGCCCGCACCACGCCGACAACCGCACGTCGATGTCGGCGTGCCGCTCCTTGCGCCCGCTTGCGGTGGCCAGCTTGGGATCCGTTGCCCAGGCGGGCGACCCGATCGCCGCGCCCAGGGCCTCCCACTGCTCGTCGGTGTTCACCGCGATCGCTACCCAGCTGTCGGCCCGGCCGAACTCATCGACATCGGCGCTGCGGTAGAGGTTTTGCGGTGCCGCCCTGGGCCCCCGGTTGCCGTCGCGTGCCAGCAGCGCCCCGTAGGCGGAGTATTCGATGAGCTGCTCGGCGGCGATGCTGAGCGCGGCGTCGACCATCGCCGCTTCGACGAACACGCCCCGGCCGGTGCGCCGCCTGTGCGAGAGCGCCAGCAGCACCGCATTCGCGGCGTGCATGCCGGCATTGGGGTCACCGATCGAGTAGGGATCGTAGGGCGTGCGGTCGGCGTATCCCGTCAGCCACGTCAGTCCGGACGCCGCCTCGATGACATAGGCGAAGGCCGGGTTGTCGCGCCACGGCCCGTCCAGGCCGAACCCCGGCATCCGCACCAGCACCGCGTCGGGCTTGATGGCCTGCACGGCAGCGAAATCCAGCCCGATCTGCTCGAGGACGCGGGGCGTGAAATTCTCGACGACCACGTCGCAGGTCGCGATGAACCGGCGCAGTAGCTCCCGCCCGCGGGGGGTCTGCAGGTCCAGCGTCAAGTCTTTCTTGTTGGTGTTGAGCGCCGCGAAAATCGGCGACCGCTCCCACCACTGGGTTTCGGTGACGGGAACGCCGGCGATCAGCCGGGTCCCGTCGGGGCGGCGGACGGACTCGACGTGGATGACGTCGGCGCCCAGCATCGCCAGGAAATGCGTGCAGCATGGGCCGGCCCAGAACGTCGTCAAGTCGAGCACGCGAACCCCGTTCAGGGGCAGCGGGTTTGCCGGCCGGCTCGGCCCGGGGCGGAGGGTCAGGTTTGCGGTCCGATAATGCGCCGTATGCTCCCCCAGCCGCGGCGCCGGTTGGGGCCGGCACAGCAGTGGGGGATGCAGTCGATAAGGATGGCCCGGTTGGACAAACCGGTCGTCGGGGCTGCGCACGAACGAGCCGCGTTCGACGAAGTGGTCAAGGGATGCGACGTTGGCGCCGTTGGCAACCGGAGCGTTGGGTATCCGGAACGCCGTCGCGAGTTCTCGGATCTCCTCCACGGTGTGGTCTTCGAACCACGCGTAGATCTCGTCGGCGTTGAGGTTGGCCCGCTCGGTGATCGTCAGTTCGAGGTGTTCGTCGATCCATTCCGGACGGCCGATCATCGCGCACAGGTCGAACCACTGTTGCGCGGTCCCGCAGCCGACGTCGACGAGTCCGTCCTTGGCGCGGGCGACGCCCGGAACGGTAAGGCGCCGCGCGTCGCGCCACGGCCGCCCGAGCATCTCGAAATAGGTGACGGGATAATAGGTCAGCGACAAGATCTGGGTTTCCAGCATCGACAGGTCCAGGAGTTCGCCGGCGCCGCCGCAGGTTCGGCCGTAGCGCGATGCCAGCATCGCCGCGCTCGCGTGGACGCCGGCCATGTACTCGCCGACCTGTCCGCCGACGAACACCGGCGCCCGGCCCGGTTCGCCACGGCCGAGGCCGATGATGCCGCCCGACCATGCCTGCAGCGTGAATTCGGTGGCCGCACGGTCACGCCACGGCCCCTGGAGGCCGAAGGGCGTGATCGACATGACGGTGAGATGCGGGTAGCGGCGGTGCATTGCCGTAGGCGAAAAATCGTCGTGTTCGGCGACTTTCGAGCCGCCCGACCACACCACCGCATCGGCGGCCGAGAGCAGCCTGTCGACCAGCTCGACGTCGTCTTCGATGCCCGGATCCGCGACGACGCTGTGCTTTGCTCCGGCCAGAAAGCTGAACAGCGCGCCGTCACCGCCGGGTGGTATGCGGGTGCCGGAGGCGGACCATGAACGCAGTGGATCGCCCTTCGGCGGCTCGACTTTGACGACGTCGGCCCCGCCGTCGGCGAGCAACTTGGTGCAGTAGGCGCCCGCTATCCCGGTGGACAGGTCGACCACGGCATAGCCGGCCAACGGTGGTTCGGGGGTCGGTTCCGCCACTACCGCTTCCGCTTTCGGTCGGTGTCTTTCTTGGCGCCCTTGCGCCCCTTCTTGCTCGGCCGCCATTCCGGTGGCAACTTACCGTCGTTGTCTCTCACCGCCCCGCCCAGCCCGGCGATCGTGGGCGCATTCAGCTGATCCGGCCGATCGAACGTGATGGGGCGATGCGGGTCTCGCCATCCTTGTGGTACCTGACGATCTCCTCGGCGGAGGGTTCCGAGTTGCCGGACATGACTATTCGTGCCACGACGGGCTGCAAGTCAGCACCTCGGGTCCGTCGGCGGAGATGAGTACCGCCTCCCGCCCGAAGACGGCACCGGTTCCCTGCTCCCACACGTAGCCAGTCACGGCCAACACCATGCCGGCCTCGAGCCGTTCCCCCGCGGCGGTCGCCGGCAGGCGATTGGAGATGACGGGTGGGTCAAAGCCCATGCCCAGCCCGCGGGCGACCGGCATCGGCGGCGCGGCCTCCCCCGCGGCCTCGTAGGCGGACAACAACTCACCTGCTCCGGTTCCGGGTTGGCATGCGGCTAGCAGCCTGTCCCACAGGCTGTTCCAGCGCCGATACAGCGCCGCCGCACCGCGGGCCGCGCCGGCCGGCCAGGTGCGTCCAACCTCGCCGACGTAGCCACCGGCCAGCACACCGGCCGAGAACGCCACCAGGTCGCCATCTTTCACCCGGCCGTCGCTGGTGGCTAGCCGCCACGGGTGGTCTGGCGAGGTCACCCATGCGACATCCTGGTTCGACGGCGTGCTCACCCCGCCGGCCGCGACGGCCTCCAGCAGGACGCCGGCGAGCGCCTGTTCGGTTACCCCGGGCCGCAATTCGGACACGGCAGCGGCCAAGCCCGACTCGGCGACCGCGATTGCCTCGCGCAACGGGACCAGTTCCTCGGCCGTCTTGATGCGCCGGGCGGCGCGCATCGCCAGTTCGCCGTCCACGAGTTCCGCGTTGGGGAACGCCGTCGGCAACAACTGCGCGAACACAGGTGAGATCGCGTCGGTTCCGACGCGCCGGGCGGCGGCGGCCCCGTCGATGCGCTGCAGCGCCGACACGGTGTTCATCGGGTTCCACGTGATCCCGTAGAGGTTTTCGTGCGGGATGTCGTCGGGGACGCCCTCATCCCAGGTGCTGAGCAGATGGATCGCGCCGGTGTCGCGCACCAGCACACACGTCGGGCCGAACGGCCGGGTGCCGGCGACCCACAACTGCGGCGCGCCGGTGACGTATCGGACGTTGGCTTGGCGGCCGAGAACCAGGACGTCGAGGTCGCGCGCCGCCATCTGATCCAGCACACGCCGGCGGCGACCCGAGCGCAGCGCACGGTCGTCGGGGCAAACTTCAACTGACATGGGAGCCATAAGGGTCATAGGGGTAGTCGGTCAAGCGGATCCAGCCCTCCTCGGTGATTACCAAGACCTCTTCGCTGCGGTAACCGCCGGTGCCGTCCTCCCACACGACCGGCTCCAAGACCAGCACCATGCCGGGCCGCAGGACGAAGCTCTCGTCGAAGTCGGCGCCGAGATCGGTTCCGATCATGGGCATTTCGGCGGCGTTCACACCGATCCCGTGGCCCAGGTAGAAGTGCGGCAGCCACGGCTTGCTCCCGCCATTGGCTTCGATGGCGGCCCGGCCCAGATCGGCCGCCGTGACGCCGGCTTTGGCGACACCGAGAACGGCGGTCATGATCTCGAACCACCGGTCGAACTGCGCCCGCTGGCGTGGCGACGGGTCCCTGCCGACGATCCACGTGCGGCCGAAATCCGAGCAGTAGCCCCGGTAGGTGATGCTGACGTCGGTCCACAGCACGTCGCCCTCGGCGAGCACCCGCTCGGTGGTCAGCAGCGGCAACGCCAGGTCGCCGTGCGTGGTCCATACGCCGTCGGCCTTGCTCGGCGGCATCACCTGCCAGATCGGTTCGAGCATGCTGGCGGTGGCACCCAACTCGAAGGCCCGCCGCAAAAAGCTCGCCGACAACTCGATCTGGCGAATCCCCGGAGCCAGTCGCTTGTGCACCTCCACCATCGCCTCGTCGGTGATGCGGATGGCGGTGCGCATGCACGACAACTCGTCCGGCGTCTTCACCGACTTGGCGGCGCTCACAACGGCCGCGGCATCGACGGGCGGACCGCCGGGAAACAGCGACTTCGCGGCGCGCGACATGGCGCCGGTGCACTCGTCGACCGCGATCACCGCCTGGGCCGGGATCAAGCCGGCCAGCAGGCGCGCGAATTCTTGGACGCCCTCGTCGAATTCGAGATAGACCGGGCCGTGCACATGATCGGTGGGCAGGTCCGACTCCTGCGACGCGCCCTCACGGAACGGCAGGAACAGGTGCGGCCACTCGTCCCCGGCGAGCACGACGGCGACCGGCCGCTCCACATAGGACAGCCCGGCGTCGCCGAGCGGCCAACTCGTCCCGGTGGCATAGACCACCGCGCTGTTGCCCAGCAGGATCAGCGCGTCGACGCCGCGTTCGGCCATCGCCGAGCGGAGCCGGTCCCCTGTTTCGCGGCGCATGCGGCCCAGGTCTGGCGTCTCGGGGATCACCAGGCTGCTGGTGCCCGCGCCCGCTTGCGCGAACGTCGTCATCGGGTCTCCTACAGGCCCAGAAATGCGGTGATGTTGCCGCTCACGATCTTCGCGGCGTCGGCGGGGCCGACCGCGTCCACGACGGCGGCCAGCGACTTCTCGGAATACCCGTAGGTGCTTTCGTTGTGCGGGTAGTCGCTGGACCACATCACCTTGTCCACACCGATCTTGTCGATCAGCTGCAGGCCGAGCGGGTCGACCATGAACGACGCGCTCATATGGTTGTCCCAGTAGTACCGCACGTCGTGCTGCAACGGGCGGTTGAACATGTGCTGGTAGGAGGCGACCAGGTGCTCGGCGTCCTGCAACGCCCACGGAACCCAGGCGATGCCGCCCTCGAACCAGCCGATCCGCAGGCCGGGATGATCGTCGAGGATGCCGCCAAAGATGTACTTGGCGAACGTCTCCCGGAAGCCGTCGATGTTGATCATCATCCCGACCACGACGCTGTTGAACTCGGTCGGGCTCTTCGGCGGCGTCTCCCCGATGTGGTGGGTGACCGGAAGGCCGGCGGCTTCGATCTCATCCCACACCGGGCTCATCGACGTGCTGGAGTAGTCGATCGGGTTGCCGTCGTCATCCTTGCCCGGGTTCAGTGGCATCAAAAAAGTCTTGAGCCCCAGTGACTTCAGCTCGTCCAGCGTCCGTCGGGTCCCTTGGGGGTCCCACCAGTTGATCAGGCCGGCGCCGTAGAAGTGGCCATCCGAGCGTTCCTGGAGCTCGGCGATGTACTCGTTGTAGATGCGGAAGGCCAGTTCGCGAAGTTTCTTGTCCGGGTAATGGAACAGCGCCAGGATCGCGTTGGGGAACGCCAGTTCCTTTTCGACGCCGTCGTCGTGCAGCTCCTGGATGCGCGCCTCGATGTTGGTGCTTGCCGCGCCCGGAAGGTCGTCGTATTGCATCAGCACCGCACTGAAGTCACCCGGCAGGAACGACTGACCCTTGCGGCCGACTTGGTAGGCGCCGTCCTCGTACCAGATCCGCGGCGCTTTGTCCTTGAGGTCGTCGGGAAAGCGTTGGTAGAAAATGTCATCCGCCAGCGAGATGTGGTTGTCCGCGGAGAACACCACGGTTCCCGGCGGCAGGCCGACGTCCGCGCCCGAGGCGTGGCCGCGGCGATCCTTGGGGGCGCCGAAGCCGCCGGGCGGATAGAGCGAAACGGTGCTTGTTTGAGTCGTCATCGTTGACCCTCCATTCGGATCGGCGTTGTGAGCGTAGCGACCCGGGGGCTACCAGGTCACCGGAAGTTCGTAGACGCCGTAGGCGAGTCGGTCGTCTTTGAGGGGCACGTCCTCGACCGGGACGGCCAGTTCGAGCGTCGGGATGCGGCGGAGCAGGGTGCGGTACACGATTTGCAGCTCGGCGCGGGCGAGCTGCTGTCCCACGCACTGATGCCGGCCGTAGCCGAAAGCGACGTTGCGGTCGGCCCCCGAGCGGTGCAGGTACAACCGGTCGGGCTCGGGGAATGCGTGCGGATCCCAGTTGGCCGGGGCCAGGTCGATGATGATCCCTTCGCCGGCGCGGATCGTCTCGCCGGCGATGTGGATGTCTTCGAGCGCGACGCGACGCTGACCGTTCTGAATGATGCTGAGGTAGCGCAACAATTCCTCGACCGCGCTGGCAACGACCTTGGGGTCCTCGGCGTCGCGCAACACCGCCAACTGGTCCGGGTTCATCAGCAGCGCGAGCACCCCGAGGCCGATCATGTTCGAGGTGGTCTCGTGCCCGGCGATCAGCAACCCGGTACCCAGCTGCGCCGCCTCTTTCACGCTCAGCTCGCCGGCCTTCACCCGCTCGGCGAGATCGGACACCGCATCCTCGCCCGGATCCTCCATCTTGGCCTCGACGAGCTGCGCGAGATACCTGTTCAGGCTCATGGCGCCCTTGACGGTGTCTTCGCCCGTCGCGTACCGCGCGAGCCCGACATTCGCGTGGTGCTGGAACATGTCGGCGTCCTCGTACGGGACCCCGAGCAACTGGCTGATCACCAACGACGGAACCGGCAACGCCAGCGCGGTGATCACGTCGGCGGGCCGCGGGCCGGCCAGCATCGCATCGATGTGATCGTCGGTGATCTGCTGGATGGCCGGGCGCAGACCCTCAACGCGCTTGAACGTGAAGGGTTTCGACAGCATGCGCCGAAACCGGGTGTGCTCTTCCCCGTCGGCGGTGAAGACCGAACGCGGCCGCTTGTGCACCGTGGACAACATGCCCGCGTTCCAGTGCGGAAAACCGGCCAGCCGGTCGTCGACGCTGACCCGGGAATCCGAGAACAGCTCCCGCACCTGCTCGTACCCGGTGATGAGCCACGGTGTGCTGCCGTCCCAGATCCGGACCCGGGACAGCGGTCGCATCTTGGCCAGCGCCATCACACCAGGCGGCGGCGCGAACGGGCAGCCCACCTGCCTCGGCATCGGATAATCCGGGATCCCGGATGCCGCCTCGGCCGCGGAAGTGTTGGTCAGCGTTTCCGACATGTCATTCCTCGATGTGGATGGCGAGCGCGGGGCAGGCCGCGGCTGCCCGCCGGGCGCCGTCGGCCTGTTCGGGCGATGGACTGGGGTTGAGCAGAACCACGACGCCGTCATCGTCGCGCTGGTCGAACACCTCGGGCGCGTTCAACACGCAGTTCCCCGATGACGCGCAGACGTCTTGGTCGACAGCCACTTTCATCTGCAGACCTTTCACTCGTACGGCGTGACGGGCGCAAGCCACAAGCCCACGATGGCGTCGATGAGGCCCGATGCCGCGGCCCGCCAGGACCGCTGGGACGGTGAAGCACCCGCGGCCAGCGCTCGTTCCCGATCGGCGCACGTGTGCATCAACAGGTTGCGGGCCATGATGTTTCGTTCGAAGTGCACTTCGGCCGGCAGGTCGGGCAGGCAGCGGTTGATGCCGTCGACGACCTGGACCAGCGACGGTGAGCTCAGCGCGCCCTTGACGATGATGTTGTAGTACGCGGGATCGGTCATCGCCTGCGCCGCGAACCGCGCATACCAAGTGGGATTGCCGAGCTCCTCCAGGTGATCGGTCAGCGGGCGCACCAGGCAGGCGACCCAATCCCTCATCCCCGGGGATTTCTTCGAGTCGAGCAACTCGGCCACCATCTGCTCGCGCAACTGCTCGACCGGCCGGCGGTGCTTGTGTTCGATCGCCCGGACCAGATCGGCCTTGGTGCCGAAGTGGTAGCCCACCGCGGCGTTATTGCCCTGGCCGGCGGCCTCGCTCACCTGACGGTTCGACACCGCGAACATGCCGTGCTCGGCGTACAACCGCTCGGCCGCGACCAAGATCGCTTCCTGCGTGGAACTGGCCCGCTCGGTTCGCACGGTCCGGCCGATGGTGGTCACCCGGACAGTCAACCGCGGCCGCGCGATTAAGTCAAGCGATTGATTTAATTCGCCATTCGCCATTCGCCGTTCGCCGTGCGACGGCGTCGCTTCGGTGCCACATGGCGGACAGCGGGTGACAAAGGTCCCTCGCCCGGGTCGGCCCCACTGGGTCACGATGGCTTCTTGCGCGGCGGCGACGTGGCGGTGTCAGGACGGTGAACCATTGCGGGGGTAGGCATGTTGTCAGCCAGCCGGGTAGCGGCGATCGAGGAATCCGCGTGGTTCCAATCGAAGTGGTCGCCGTACCTGTTGGCCGACGCCGACTTGCGCATCCGCGCAGTGAATTCCGCCTGCGAACGCGTGTCGGGGCATCCGCGCGAAGAGCTGCTGGGCCACCAGCTGTTCGACGTCTTTCCGGACAACCCGGCTGATCCTGAAGCGGACGGGGTGGCCAACGTCTCCGCGTCGCTGGAGTGGGTCTTCCGCCGTGGGGTTCGGCACTGGATGGGGGTCCAGCGCTACGACCTTCCCGACCGGCGGAACCCGGGCGCGTTCGTCTACCGGGTCTGGACACCGATGAACGACCCGATCAAGGACGGCAAGAAGACCGTCGCCGTCCTGCAGCACGCCCAGGACGTCACCCGCGTCGTACCCCCGACGCCGGAGGAGCGCGCGTATCCGAAACTTTTCGAGTTGAGGCGCGCGGCCGAGGTGCTCGGGCGCCAATTTCCCGATCTCCCCAGCGAAGCGGTGCTCGGCGTGCTGACGCACTCGCACAGCGTGATCACTAAAAGCGCTGGCGCCGAGGACCTTGAGCGCGCGCAGGCACTCGCGAAGCTACGGCTGGAAACCCACGCCGGACATCCAGCGCAAGAGCCCTGACGCGGCGCCCTCACTCGCCCTTGCGGGGGCGGATCACCTTGCCGGCGGACGTCCCCCCGTCTACCGGCAGCACCGTACCGGTGACATAGCGCGACCGGTCGGTGGCGAAGTACAACGCCGCCTCGGCGACGTCCTCGGGCGTGCCCTCCCGCTTCAGTGGCCGGTCGTCGCGCATCCCCTGCCGAATTTTCGCCTCGAACCGCGCCAGCTCATCCGGATCCACGTCGACCGCCGACGACGCCAGGATAGGGGTGGGGATGCTGCCGGGGGCAATCGCGTTGACCCGAATCTCATGGCGCGCCAACTCGATTGCCGCCGACTTGGTGAACTGGACGACCGCGGCCTTCGAAGCACGGTAGATCATCACCCCGCCGCCCGCCTGGATTCCGCCGATCGACGTCAGGTTGATGATCGATCCGCCGCCGTTTTCGGCCA
The DNA here is from genome assembly GCF_001666785.1 of Mycobacterium sp. E3305. NCBI lineage: Bacteria > Bacillati > Actinomycetota > Actinomycetes > Mycobacteriales > Mycobacteriaceae > Mycobacterium > Mycobacterium sp. E3305. The sequence goes on from NZ_LZJA01000255.1 coordinate 15,381, forward strand.
TGTGGCGAGCGGCATCCCGGGTGCCGGCCATCACCCCCAGGACGTTGACCCCCATCACCCGGTGAAAGTCGGCGAGATCGTCGTCGAGCAGCCGGCGCAGGGGGCTGGAAATCCCGGCGTTGTTCACCATCACGTGCAGGCCGCCGAATCTCTCGACGGTGGTGGCGACCAAAGCCCCGACCTGTTCGGGATCGGAGACGTCCGTGCGCCGGAACAACGCCCCGGCGCCCAACGTGGCGGACAGCTCCTCGCCCCGGTCCGCCTCGACGTCGGCGATGACCACCCGCGACCCCTCGGCAACGAACCGTTCCGCTATCCCGCGACCGATTCCCGACGCGCCGCCGGTAACGATGGCAACCTTGCCAGCCAGTTCGTTGACCACCCGACGAGTTAATCCGCGTCGACCAGGTTAAGTCAAGCAGTTGATTTAAGCGGTCGGAGGGAGAGGGTACGGCCCGAGGGTTCCCCTTGTCCCGCGCACCGGCCATGCTGAGGGGACCAGTTCATCGGGAAACTCGGGAGGGCTCGACATGAAGGTATTGGTCATCGGGGGCAGCGGACTCATCGGGTCGCAGGTCATCGCCAATCTGACGGAGTTGGGGCACGAGGCGGTGTCAGCCTCGCCGCGGTCGGGGGTCGACTCCGTGACCGGCGAAGGTCTCGCCGAGGCCGTGGCGGGCGTGCACACGGTGGTAGACGTGTCGAATTCGCCGTCGTGGGCCGACGACGATGTGCTGAACTTCTTCACCACCTCCACCCGCAACCTGCTGGAGGCGGAGCGGGCCGCCGGCGTGCAGCACCATGTAGCCCTCTCGATCGTGGGCGCCGATCGCACCCAGGAGAGCGGCTACATGCGGGCCAAGGTCGCCCAGGAGAAGCTGATCAAGGAATCGGGACAGCCGTACTCGATCGTGCGGGCGACGCAGTTCTTCGAATTCGTCAGCGGCATCGCCGATTCGGCGACCGACGGCGACACTGTTCGCCTGCCGCATGCGGCGTTCCAGCCCATCGCCGCCAAGGACGTCGCCGCGGCCGTAAGCCGCGCAGCGGCCGGTGAGCCGACCAATGGGGTCACCAACATCGCGGGTCCCGAAAAGCTGGGCATGGACGACTTCGCCCGCGCCAGCCTGGCCGCGGACGGCGATGCACGCCAGGTCGTGACCGATCCGACGGCGCGCTACTACGGCGCCGAACTCGATGACCACAGCATCGTTCCCATCGACGGGGAAGACCCGACGATCTACTCCACCCGCTTCAGCGACTGGAAGGCCAGTCAAACTCCCAGCGGTGCGCGCTAGCCGGCCGCGGAAAGCCACCGGGGGGTGAGACCGATGCCACGAGTCGCATTGATCACCGGAGCAAGCCGGGGAATCGGGGCGGCGACCGCGCGGGTCCTGGCCGAGGCGGGCATGCGGGTGGTGGTCAACCACCGCGCGAGCGCGCCGGAAGCGGAGGAGGTGGTGGCCGGCATCACCGCGGCCGGCGGCGAAGCCGTCGCGATTCAAGCCGATGTCACCGTGCCCGGCGACGTGTCGGCGATGGTCGACGAAATCGCGCAGCGCTGGGGCGGGGCCGACGTGCTGGTCCACAATGCGCTGATCCCGTTCGTCGTCACCTCGTTCGCCGACCTCACCTGGGAACAACTGGGTGGCAAGGTGAACACCGAGCTGCACGCCGCATACCTGTTGACCAAATCTGTTGTACCGCACATGATTTCCCGCGAATATGGCCGGTTGATCTATCTGAGCACCGGACTTTCGCGTCGTCCGCGCGAAGGGATGATCGCGCTGGGCACGGCGAAGGCGGCGCTGGACCAGTTCGTCCGATACGTCGCACTCGAGCTGGCGCCGCACGGGATCACCGCGAATCTCGTCGCGCCCGCCACCGTGGGCGGCACGACGGTGACCGGGCAGCTCTCCTCCGAGCGGGTGCGTCAGCTCGGAGAGGCCGCGCCGATGGGTAGGCTCGTCACCCCCGAGGAGGTCGCCCACACGATCGCGTTCTTGGCCAGTGCGGACTCGGGTTTCACCACCGGGCACTATCTGCCGGTCAACGGCGGCCTGGCGATGGACTGAACACCGTGCACACCATCGATTTGGCCTACGTCGGGCGCGGCATTCACGAAGAACTGGTCGCGTATGTGGCCGATCAGGAGGGTTACTTCCACGATGAGGGGGTGCACGTGGCGGTGCGGGACGGAATAGGCTGGGACACAGAGCGTCTGCGCTCCTGCGCGACGATCGGCCTCGGACGTGCCGTGTTGTCGCGACTGACGCACGGCATCGAATGGACGGTCCTGAGCGTCAACACGCACCGTCCGCTGTTCTGGTTCCTGGGCGGCGCCGGGGTGAGATCCATGGCGGATCTTCGCGGGCGCCGGCTTGCGGTGCACGCACCGCACACCGCGCCGGGCTGCTTCGCCCGAATCGTGCTGCGTCGGCACGGCCTTGATCCCGATCACGACCTCGAGTGTGTGGTGCGCGCGCCCGGTGACTACCAGATGGATTTGAGGAAGCTGCGGGATAAGTCGATCGACGCCGCGTATGTCGGGAGCACTCTTGATCCCGAGCAGGTCGCCGAGGAGGAAGGCTTCCACGCGCTGGCCTGGGTGGGAGATCACTTCCAGATTCCCACCGTCGGAGTCGCTGTGGATCCGACCCGGCTTCCGATCGACAGCCCGGCTGTCCAAGCGGTGGTGCGGGCCAACCGACGTGCCCTGAAGACCATGGCGGAACGGCCCGATTTGGCGATCGGCCACATGGCGTCATTCTTGAACCGGCTGACGGTCGCCGAACTGCAACGCCACTACGAGCACTACATCGGTCCGTACTTCACCGCCGACGGCCGGGTGCACCTCGATACCGCCCAGCGCGCGCTCGACGCGGTCGCCGCCGAACTCGGCGTCACGCCGCTGCCGGCCCAGCGGATCTACCAGCCTGCCGTCTAGCCGGGCACTGAAAAACGAGGTCGGTTCATGTTCGCTTCGGCCGCGCGGCGCTGCTCGCCGCCCACGATCGGTGCTGCCCGTTGCGCTCCGCGGGCCGCCCGGACGCGGTATAAGACAGGGGGACGAGTCGAGCAAACGAGGAGCGATCGATGCGTGTGCAACCCGCAAGTGGTGCCCCCTTCGAGCAAACGCTCCTCACCAGGCGAGGATTCATCGCCGCCGGCATCGCCGGGGGGTTCGCGCTGACGGCGTGCAGTCAATCCAAGCCCGCGCTGTCGGGCGACGCCCAGATGGCCGCCGCCATTGACGCCGCCGAGGCCGCCCGGCCGCACAGCGGCCGCACCGTCACCGCCAGCCTGACCGCTCAATCGGTCCAGATCGACCTCGGCGGTCCCGTTGTCCGCACGCTGGCCTACGGGAACTCGATCCCCGGAGCGCCGATTCGGGCGCGAATCGGTGACGAGCTGGTGGTGAACGTGTCGAACCGGCTCGACCACCCGACGTCGGTGCACTGGCACGGCATCGCGCTGCGCAACGACATGGACGGCGCCGCGCCCGCCAGCCCGAACATCCCGGCCGGCCAGGACTTCACCTACCGCTTCTCCGTCCCGAATGCGGGCACCTACTGGGCCCATCCGCATACCGGCGGCCTGGACGCCGACACGGGTCTCTACCTGCCGGTCATCGTCGACGACCCGACGGAGGGCAATTACGATGCCGAATGGATTGTGGTACTTGATGACTGGACCGACGGCATCGGAAAGTCGCCTCAGCAGCTCTACACCGAACTGACCAGCCCGAACAAGCCCGCCCCGCCAAGCGCGCCCCCGACGACGACCACCACTTCCACCACGAGTGAGACGCCCACGACGACGTCGACGAGTGAGACCTCGGCAACGTCGACCAGCCCGACCAGCTCGACAAGCCCGCCGCCCCCGACGGCCGCGACCTCTGGCGGCAGCGTGGGCAGAAGCGATCTGCTCGGCGGCGACGCCGGCGACATCGCTTACCCCTACTACCTGATCAACGGCCGAATCCCCGCCGCTCCCATGAGCTTCAGCGCGAAGCCGGGGCAGCGCATCCGGATCCGCTTCATCAACACCGGCTCCGACACCACGTTCCGCGTCGCGCTGGCCGGTCATTCGATGACGGTCACCCACACCGACGGTTACCCCGTGGTCCCCACCCAGGTCGACGCGCTGCTGATCGGGATGGCCGAGCGCTACGACGTCATCGTGACCGCCGCCGACGGCGTATTCCCCTTGGTCGCACTCGCGGAGGGAAAGAACGCTCTGGCCCGCGCGCTGCTGTCCACCGGCGCGGGCGGCCCGCCCGACCCCGGATTCCAACCGCCGGAGCTCAATCGACGGGTGGGCACGGTCGAGATGTTCACGGCCACAACGCCGGTGAACCTGGGCCGGCCGCAGCCGGGCCTGAACCTCCCGGTGGTGTTGGGCGGCAACATGGTCCAGTACAACTGGACTATCAATGGAAAGCCCTACAGCGACACCGAACCGTTGCACGTCCGGCAGGGTGAACGCCCCACGATCACGTTCGACAACACCACGATGATGTATCACCCGATTCACCTGCACGGCCACACTTTCCAACTGATCAAGGCCGACGGAAGCCCCGGACCCCGCAAGGACACCCTGATGGTGCTGCCCAACCAGAAACTGCTCGCCGTGCTGGTGGCCGACAATCCGGGTTTGTGGATGTTGCACTGCCACAACACCTATCACCAAGAGGCAGGCATGCAGACCCGGCTGGACTACGTGTTCTAAACGTTCGCGGCGAGGAAATCGAGCAGCAGACCGTTCACCGCTGCCGACTGCTCGATCTGTGGGCAGTGGCCGGCCCTGTCGACCACGACGGAGCGGGCACCGTCGATCTGCTTGGCGATCTGGGCGGACCAGCCGGCCGGCAGCAGCTTGTCCTCTCCCCCTTCGACGACCAACGTCGGCACGCTGATGCGCTGGTAGACCCGCGCGCTCGACGGGGTGGGGGGACGTGACGAGCCCGGGCGGCGAAAACGCGCCGCCGCCACCGCCTCCCACGCACCCGGCGCGGTACTCGACTCGTAGCGGCGTCCCACGTATTGCTCGTCGTCCGGATAGCCGGGGTCGTGGAACAGGGCTTCGACGATGCGCCGCATGGCCGGGAGCGTCGCGTCGTACTCCTGCAGCGCCGCAAAGTGTTTGTTCTGCTGGATGTCTCCGCCCCCGCAGATGATCGTCAGGCTGCGGACCGGTAGCAGCGACGTGTCCGCCGTGGCGTCGGTGAGCAGGTTGATGGCGCCCATCGAGTTGCCGACGAAGTGCGCCGAGTCGACGCCGAGCAGTTCACAGAACCGCGCCACGTGCCGGATCCGCATCCCGCGCCCGTCGACGAAATCGATGACCTTCGCCGAGGCCCCGAAGCCCAGCTGGTCCGGTGCGAGCACCCGGTATCGGCCGGCCAGCGCCGCGATGTTGCGTTCCCAGCCCAGCTCGGCGCTCGCGCCGAATTCACCGCCGTGCAGCAGCACCACCGGCTCGCCGTCGCCCGCCTCAAGGTAGCCGGTCGTCAGGCCGTCCACCAGCATGCTCTTGCGCGCGAAGGCCATCACTTGATCGCGATCGGGTTGACCGGAGAGCCGACCGCCCCGACCACCCGCAGGGGCGGCGCGACGAGCTGGAACTCGTACACGCCGTCGGCGGCGCAGTCCTCGGCGAGCGCGGTGAGGTCCCAGTATTCGCCGAAGATCATCCCCATGTCGCGCAGGCAGAGCAGGTGCAGGGGGAAGGTGATTCCGTCGATGCCGGACACCAGGTCTTCGACCTGAAGGTTGTCGGCGGCGACGGCCGCGATCTCGTGATCGTGCAGCCAGTGGGCGCACCGCCAGTCGAGCCCGGAGTAGCCTTCCGTCTTGTTTCCGGTCATGAGAAACCTTGTCCACCAGCCGGTCCGGATGAGCACGATGTCGCCCCGGCCGATGGTCACGCCCTGGGCGCGAACCACGTCGTCGAGTTCCTCCGGCGAGATCGGATTCCCGGCTTCGAGGAAGACCTCCGCCCCGCGGTGGCGAACCAGGTCCAGCAGCACGCCGCGGGAGGTGATGCCCTTGACGTCGACCTTGTCGATACCGCAGTGGTAGGCGCCCATGCTGGTCACCGAATCCGCCGCGAAACCGTTGTAGAGGTGGTCGTCGTAGTAGACGTGGGACAGCGCATCCCACTGGCTCGCCGCCTGCAACGGCATGATGATGATGTCGTCGTTGAACCGGAACGGGTTGTCGGCCGTCATGTAGCCACTCAGCTGGTGGGCCAACGGGTTACGCGGCCAGTTCGGCCCGTACTTGGCCAGCGTGTGCACGTCGCCGCCGTCGACGGTCATGATGTGGACCGGGTTGTGCCGGAACTCGAACGCGCCCTGCGGACCCGAGGCGCCGAAGTCCACGCCGAGCGGGAACACCTTGCCGTGCCTCACCAGACTCGCGGCCTGGGCTACCTTGTCCGCGGTGATGAAGTTGAGGGTGCCTAGCTCGTCGTCGTCGCCCCACCGTCCCCAGTTGGAGACGTCGCGCGCGGCCCGACGGAAGTCGGTCAAGTCGGTCACCGGGCTCCTTCCTGCCTTGGTAAGAGGTCACGCGCAATCGCGGCGCCCACGTTTCCGCCGTCGACCCAGATGACCTGGCCCGTGATGTAGCTGGCTGCACCACTATTCAAGAAGAGCAATACCGCGGCCTGCTCTTCGGGGTCGGAGACCCGACCCAACGGCTTGGGGATGTCGTCGAGGAATCCCTGCCCGTACGCAGTCCGGAGCTGGTCGAGGATCGGGGTCTCGGTGACCCCGGGGCCGGTGCAGTTGATGCGGATGCCCCTGGCACCCAGCGGTGTAGCGCTTCGCATGGTGTAGAAGATGATCGCCTCTTTGGACAGTTGGTAGCCGTTGCCGAGGCCCTGGGGATTGGCGTGGCACCACTCGATGCCCTCCCGCATCGTCGCGGTGTTCAGCAGGGGCGCGACCAGCGCCACGTGTTCGCGATAGGCGGCCGCCGCGAGCGAGGACACGCTCACGATCGACGATCCCGCGACCATCTTGGGAACCAGCGCCTCGGTGAAATGGCGCAGGCCCAGGAAGTTCACCGTGGCAACGAGGGCGGGGTCGCCGATCCCGGACGAGACGCCGGCGACGTTGAAAAGCGCGTCGACCGGCCCGCCGATCGAGGCGACGGCGTCATCGATCGAACCCTGGACAGCCAGGTCCACCTCACGAAAGTCGTTGAGCTGCACGTCCGGTCGCAGCCTGTCCAGCCCGACGACGTCGGCACCGAGTTCGGTGAGTTGGCGAACCAGCTGCCCCCCGATGCCCGAGGCGCACCCGGTCACCACCGCACGGCGGCCGTCGTAGCGCCAGAGCTCGTCGATCGATCCCAAGGCCGTCTCCTGTTTCAGCGACCTCCCGGAGTCACTTGTTCTGCTGTTGTTCCTTCAACCGCTGGGCCGCCTGCACCCGGCCCTCGTTGATCTCCGCCATCGCTTCGGGGATTTCGCTGGCGGTGAACTTACCGCCCCGGCCGGTGGGCAGCCCACCGAATGAGTACTTCTCGTCGAACTGCGGCGCGCTGGATTGCGGCCGCCGCGCCTCCACCTTCTCGATGACGGGCTCCAACCGCTTGGCCTTCTCGATTACCGCCTTGGCGTCGCGCTCGATGAATTCGGGCAGCACGTCGGAGCCCATCAACTCGATGGATTCCATCGTGCCCTCGTGGCTGCGCGGGTTGAGCAGCAGGATGATCTCGTCGACACCGCTTTCCTCGTAGCCGCGCAGGAATTCACGCACGGTGGCGGGCGATCCGATCGCGCCACGCCCGGGGCCGTAGGCCAGCGTCGGATCCTTCTCGACCTCTTCCAGGTACCGCTTCCATACCCCGGTCCGCCCGGGGGTGTGAACGCCCGTCATGTAGTAGTGCATGATGCCGAACGAGAAGAAGCCGCCGCCCTGTCCCAGCCGTTGCAGCGCCTGCTCGTCGGTCTTGGCGACCATCATCGACAGGTCGCCCCCGATGGCCAGGATGTTCGGATTGATGCGCGGCGTGACGGGCACGCCGTTCTCTTCGAACTCCTTGTAGTACCCGTTCACCCGCTCGGTCAGCGGGCCGGGACCGGTGTAGGCGAAACTCAAGGCGCCGATTGCCTTTTGGGCTGCCATTTGCACGCTCGCCGGCCGCGTGCAGGCCACCCAGACCGGCGGGTGGGGCTTTTGCAGCGGCTTGGGAACGACGTTGCGCGCCGGCATCTGGACGTGCTCGCCGTCGAAGCCGGAGAACGGCTCCTCGATCATGCAGCGGATCGAGACCTCGAGGGCCTCTTCCCACTGGGCCCGCTTGTCGGCGGGATCGATGTTGAACCCGCCGAGTTCGCCCACGGAGGACGATTCCCCGGTGCCGAACTCGACTCGGCCGTTGGAGAGCAGGTCGAGGGTGGCGATGCGTTCGGCGACCCGGGCAGGGTGATTGACCACCGGCGGCAGGTGCATGATGCCGAATCCGAGCCGGATGCTCTTGGTCCGCTGGCTGGCCGCGGCCAGGAAGATCTCCGGCGCCGTCGAGTGGCAGTACTCCTCGAGGAAGTGGTGCTCGGTGAGCCAGACGGTGGAGAAGCCGGCCTTGTCGGCCGCCTCGACCTCGTCGAGGCACTCCTGCATCATGACGTGTTCGTCGTCGGGTGCCCAGGGCCGTGGCAGGGCGAACTCGTAGAACAGCGAGACCTTCATTTGTTACCTCCTATGAGAATTAAGGGTTTTGGCGGCATGTGCGGCAATGTGATTCGCTGCGACGAAGCCGAACGTCATGGCGGGGCCGATGGTCGCCCCCGCGCCGGCGTAGCTGCGGCCCATCACCGGCGCGGAGGTGTTACCCACCGCGTACAGTCCCGGCACCACCGAGGCGTCGTCCCGCAGCACCCGCGCGTATTCGTCGGTGCTCAGGCCCCCGGACGTCCCGAGGTCACCGAGGACGATCCGGAACGCGTAATACGGCGGGTCGCCCAGCGGATGGAGGTTGGGATTGGGCAGTGTGGGATCGCCATAGTAGTTGTCGTAGACGCTGTCGCCGCGGTGGAAATCGTCGTCGTGACCATTGCGGGCGAGTTCGTTGAAACGGCGGGCGGTTTGGGAAAGATGGTCGACAGGCACGCCGATGCGGTCCGCCATCTCGTCCCAGCTCATCGCGGCCTTGACCACGCCCGATTCCAGCCACGCCGCGGGGACCTTGCGGCCGGTGGGCACCGGTGCACCCGGGATCTTGGGTATCGGGAGGTGGCCTCCGATGACGTAGCGATTCCACGACCTGTGGTCGGTGATCAGCCAACAGGGGATGTGGGTGACCCCGGTCCTTTGTCCGTCGATCATGGCGTGGCCGAAGTCCATGTAGGGCGCCGCCTCGTTGACGAAGCGCTTGCCGTCGCCGTTGACGATGAACTGCGCCGGCATCATGCGCTCGTTGAGCATGAACTGCATCCGGCCGTCCGGCCATTGGATGGCGGGAAACCACCACGCCTCGTCGAGCAACTCGACTGCGGCACCCAGCTTCTGGGCCGCGCGGATGCCGTCGCCCATGGCGGCGGGGTTGCCGAAGCTCCAGTCCTGATCCACCACGGGTAGCAGTTCCTTGCGCCAGGCCAGGTCATGGTCGAAGCCACCGGAGGCCAGGATGACGCCGAGACGCGCGCCGATGCGCCGCGCTTCGCCGTCCCTTTCCACCACCACACCGGTCACCGATCCGTCGGCGTCGGCGAGCAGCTCGGTCATCGGCGAGTCGAGCCACAGCGGGATGCCGCGCTCCCGCATGGTCAATCTGAGCCGAGCGGCCAAGGACTGCCCGATCGCCGCCATCCGCTCACCGAACACCCGTGCCCGGACCATCCGCCCGATCAGCTTCAGCAACACGCCCTTGCCGGCCCACGATTGCCGGATGCGGTAAAAGGTCCGAAGCTCCTTGGGCCCCAGCCAGATTCCTCTGGGCGCGAATGCCAGCGGCTTCAGCAGCAGTTGTTCGTCGGGCCCCAGCTCCCGCAGGTCTATGGGCGGGACGTTGATGGTGCTGCCGAGGTCCGATCCGCCGGGCAGCTCCGGATAGTAGTCGGCGTAGCCCGGCTTCCAGACGAACTCGCACCATCCGGAGAGCCGCTCCAGGAACCCGAGCATTTTCGGTGCGGACTCGACGTACTGCCGGATTCGCGACTCGCTCACCAGTCCTTCGGTGATCAGCCGCAGGTATTCGATGACGCGATCGGGTTCCGGGACGTAGCCCTCCCTGCGCTGCGCGGGCGCCCCCGGCACCCAGATGCCACCCCCGGACAGGGCGGTGGAGCCGCCGAAGCACGGTGACTTCTCCACCACCAGCGCGTCCAGACCCGCGGCCTGGGCGGTGAGCGCGGCCGTCATGCCGCCGCCACCCGACCCGACGACGAGAACGTCGACGACATGGTCGAAACCGTCTGTCGTGGCCGTCATTTCGGTACCGCCGTCCTGATGGCGAATCCGGCGATCAGTTCGGGGGCGGGCTTGTAGTAGCGCCCGACGGTTTCGTAGGGGCCCGCGCTCGCCAGCGCCCCGAATGCGGCGACCCACGTTCTGATCTCCTGGGCGGAGCTGCCGCCCTCGTGGGTCACGAACGAATTGGACCACTGGTCGAGTTCGGTGAGCCATCCGCCGTCGATGATCTCGAGGAACCGCTGATCCCACATCGGGTTCAGCGGTTGCAGGTCGCTGTCGCCGGCGGCGAAACTCTTGGCCGCATCGATCACGGCAGACTGCCGGGCCTGGCGCTGTTCGGGTGTCATCGGCCGACCGTGCACGATGCGCTCCCGCACGGGTGCCGGCGCGGTCGCCAGCGTGGGCACCGGCGGGCTGTGCGAGAGCCCACCCGAGCCCAGCACCAATACCCGCTTGTCCAGCGTGGCCAGGTAGCTGCCGACGGCGGTACCGAGTGCCCGGCAACGATGTAACGGCCCCAGCGGCACGCCGATCGCATTGATGAAGATGGGTATCACCGGGCGCGCGGTCGCCGCGCCGAACAGCTTTTCCAGCGGCTGGACGGTGCCGTGGTCCACGTCCATGCAGGCCGAGACCGCGACGTCGACCCCGGCGTCGAGCACGGCTTTCGCGCAGTCGGTCGCGAGCTTCTCGGGAACGTCGAGCGGACCGGCATGGGTGCCGTAGTCCCCAATCCCGTTGGCGCCCGTGCCGATGCAGAAGGGCGGCATCATCTTGTAGAAGAACCCGTTGTAGTGGTCCGGGGAGAAGCTGACGACGAGTTCGGGATCGTAGTCGTCGACGAAGCGGCGCGCGTCGGCGATCGCTCCCTCGATGTCGTCAAGCAGGTCCTGCGACGGCCCCGGAAGATTCAGGAGCGGGCTGTGCGACATACAGCACAGAGCCAGTGCCACTTTGCGGATCACCCCCTCGTGGCGTGAGGGTGAGCGCGGCGAGGAGTGCGGCGCTCAGGTCGGGGGCGCGCTGGGCGATGCAGGCGCCGGCGATACAGCGGTCCGGACGCAGGAACAGCACCGACTCCTGGTGGGTGTCGAACCAGGACTTGACGGCACCGGTGGGGTCCCCCACGACCACCACGTCGGGATGGTCGTGACCGGTCCAGTGCAGCTGGGTCACGGGCCGCAGCGCAATGAACTTCGCGCCCAGCGCTTTCCAGTTCGCGAAGGCGACGTCGCCGAGGATCTGGCGGGGGTCGTTGTTCCAGCACAGCACGGCGAACCAGTCACCGATGACGTCGTCCAACAGCACGTTGTCGTTTTCGCGGGTATCGACCCGCGGCTGGATGAACAGCGTGCCCACCGGCGAATCCGCCCGCCCCGGGGCGGCGTGCACGACGGCTCCTTGTTCGTAGCGCGGCATCGGCTTGAACCGCATCTCCAGCACATATCGCTTGAGCGACGGCACGATCGACGCCGACCGCACCAGCAGGTCTCGCGCACCGGCCACGCGCCGGTTGGTCGGCGAGATCACTCGACCCACCATCGTGGACAGGTCGATCATCGCCCGCGCGTGCTTGCGGCGCTCCACGTCATAGGTGTCCAGCAGCTTGTCGCCGGCCCGACCGCTCACCACCGCGGCCAGCTTCCAACCCAGGTTGGCCGCGTCGCGGATTCCGCTGTTGTAGCCCTGACCCTGCCAGACCGGCATCAGGTGCGCGGCGTCGCCGGCCAGCAGCAGCCGACCCTTGCGGAACGCCCCGGCGATCCGCGAGTGATGGGTGTAGACGCGCCGCCGGATCACGTCGACCCGCTCCGGGTGCGGCACCATCCGGGCCAGCATCTGCGTCAGGAACGCCGGATCTTCGGCCTGCTCGTCGGTCTCGTGGGCGTGGATCATGAACTCGAACCGCCGGATTCCGTGTGCGATCGAGATCGATGCGTACGGCCGTTCGGGATCGGCGCCGACCTCGCTGTTGGGGTGCCCGAGCGGGTCGTTGGCGATGTCGACCACCAGCCAGCGCGTCGACGATGTCGTCCCGTCGAACGACACGTCCATCATGCGGCGAGTCGTGCTTCGGCCCCCGTCGCAACCGACGACGTAACGCGCTCGCAGGCTGGACGTTTCGTGGTCGTGCCCGCCGAGCTCGACGGTCACCCCACCGGCGTCTTCACGGCACCCCGTCATCGGTCGCCCCCACCACACCTCGACGTGCTCGAACCGGTCCAGGCCGGTGAGCAATTCGGCGTCGACGAGGGGTTGCACGAAGCCGTTGCGCTTCGGCCACCCGAAACGCGCGTCGGGCGGGGCCATTTCGGCGAGCACGCGCCGTTTCGCGTCGACGAAACGCAGGATCTGGTTGGGCACCGTGTGGGGCACGACCCGGTCGGCCAGCCCGATCGACTGAAACGTCCGCAACGCCTCGTCGTCGAGCCCCACTCCGCGCGGATAGTCGATCAGCGTGTCGCGTTCTTCGACCAGCACCGTTCGGATGCCTTGCAGGCCAAGGATGTTGGCCAGCGTCAGGCCGACCGGTCCGGCGCCGACGACCACGACGTCGAAGTCGGGTTGCTGCCCGTCGCCGCTCATCACCGCCCCAGCAGGAAGTCGAGGTGCAAACGGTTGAAGGCCTTGGCGTCCTCGTACTGCGGCCAGTGACCGCAGCCAGGCATCACCTCGAAGCGTGCGTTGGGGATCATCGACGCAATCCGGCGGCCCTCGGTCACGTCGGCGGTCGGGTCGTCACTGGTCCACAACACCAGGGTCGGCGCGGTGATCGCACCGTATTCGTCCGGGCCGATGATGTTGCGCGCCCGAATCTCGGGGTCCTGCAATGCCATGATGTCGCGCATGGCGTCGACGAATCCCGGCTGACGGTAGACGCGTTGGCGGCTGGCGACCAGGTCGTCGTAGTCCTTGGATTTGTCGGCCATCAGCCACTTGATCCGCGCCTGCACCGTCTCCCAGGTCGGGTCTTCGGCGGCGGCCATGGACAGCGTGATGATCCGCTTCATCACGACCGGGTCGGCCTGCGAGCCGCCCGCGGTGTTCAGGACGAGCCGGTCCACCACGTCCGGATGGTCGATGGCGGCGCGGGCGGCCACCCAGCCGCCCAGCGATTCACCGCTGATGCAGGCGCGATCGACGCCGACCGCGCGCAGGACGGCCATCAGGTGTTCGACGTAGTGGCGGACCTCCAGCGGGTGGCCCGGCTTATCCGTGTAGCCGTGCCCCAGCATGTCGATCGACCAGGTCCAGAAGTGCCCGGCGTGCGCTGCGAGGTTGCGGACGTATGCCTCGGCGTGGCCGCCCGATCCGTGTAACAACACCAGCACCGGCTTGCCGGGGTCGCCGGCGCGCAGGTAGCGCGTCCGCACTCCGCCGGCGTCGAGGTAGCCCTGCTCAAACGCGACGCCCTGCAGATCGCTCCAGATGCTCTCGAACTCCGCCACGGTTCCTCTCTGGCCGATGAGTGGGAATCTCGTTCTCGTTTTCGGCGTATCGCGTGTGCTAATATCGCACACTAATGTGCGTTATATATAGAGCTTCGCTCTCCCGTCTGGGTCTGTCAAGGCTGTGACGGGTTCGGGAACGGGTTCGCAGACGCTGGCCAGGGGACTGACCGCGCTGCAACTGGTGGCGGATTCCCCCGGCGGCCTCACCGTGCAACAGCTCGCCGACCAGGTCGGAGTGCACCGCACCATCGCCTATCGATTGCTGACGACGCTGGCGGACTTTCGGTTGGTGGCCAAGGGCGAGGACGGCCGCTACCGTCCCGCAGCCGGCCTCGCAGTACTCGGCGCCGCGTTCGACCGCAACGTTCGCCAAGTCAGCCTTCCGACGCTGCGGGCCCTGGCCGACGAGCTCGGCACCACGGTCTCGTTGCTCATCGCGGAAGGCGACCAGCAGGTGGCCATCGCGGTAATCGTGCCGAGCCACGTGGCCTATCAGCTGTCCTTCCACGAGGGCAGCCGATATCCGCTGGACCGCGGCGCCGCCGGGATCGCGTTGCTCGCGAGCATGCCGCCGCGTCCGGGAGAGCGCGACCTGGTGACCCGCGCGCGTGAGCGCGGCTGGGTGAGCACGTACGGGGAGATCGAGCCCAACACTTATGGCCTCGCCGTGGCGGTGCGCCGCCCGCCGCCGTCGCCGCCAACCTGCATCAACCTCATCTCGCACCGGGAAGACGTCGTGATGCGCGGTAAGGACGCGGTCGTCAAAGCCGCGCAACAGTTGTCGGACCTGCTGAGCTGAAGGGGTAGCGATACATGCCGTGGGACATGCAGGTCGATGTCGTCGTGCTCGGCAGCGGGGGCGCCGGGCTCACCGCCGCACTCACCGCCGCCGCGTCCGGCGCGTCGGTGGAGGTTTTCGAAAAGGCGTCGACGGTCGGCGGAACGACCGCGGTGTCGGGCGGTGTGGTGTGGATCCCCGCCCACAACCGTTCTCCCGAAGGCGAATTGACCCCGGCCGACGCGCTGCGATACCTGCGCGCGCAGTCCCTGGGTTCGATGGACGACGAGCTGGTCGAGACTTTCGTGCACACCGGTCCCGCGATGCTCGACTTCATCGAGGCGCACAGCGCCCTGCGCTTCGAGGTCGCCACCGGCTTCCCGGACTACCGGCCCGAGCTGCCGGGGGGCCGTCCCGGCGGCGGGCGGTCGCTGAGCGCGGGGCCCTTCGATCTGAACCGGCTCGGCGAGTGGGGCGACCGGATCACCGCCTTCCCCGCCGACTGGTCCAACGTCGGTATCGATGCCGAAACGAGGGCCCGCCTGCACGTGACGGTCGGCGAAGGCAGCGACCTGTGCGTCGCAGGCACGGCGTTGATTGCGGGTCTGCTCAAGGGATTGCTGGACGCCGGGGTCACGCCCCGGACCGACGCCCGGGCCGAGGAGCTCATCGCCGAGGACGGCGAAATCGTCGGGGCGCGCATCGCGTTGCCCGGGCGAACCATTCGGGTGCGCGCGCGCCGCGGAGTCGTCCTGGGCGTCGGAGGCTTCGAATGGGATCCGGGTTTGGTGCGGGCATTCCTGCGCGGCCCGATGCACGGCGCGGTGTCCCCGCCCCATAACACCGGAGACGGCCTGCGCATGGCGATGGCGCACGGCGCCGACCTGGCCAACATGGGCGAGGCCTGGTGGGTGCCGATCGTCCAGATCCCGGGCGACACGATCGACGGCAGGCAACGCAGCCGCAGCGTGCGCCTGGAGCGGACTCGGCCGCGGAGCATCATCGTCAACTCGGCGGGGCGGCGCTTCGTCAACGAGGCGTGCGACTACAACTCCATGGCCGGCGCCTTTCACTACCTCGATCCCCGCGGCGGGTACGTCAACGACCGCGGATGGATGGTGTTCGATTCAATTCATTTGCAGCGCTATGGATTCCTGGGCGTCGAGCCGGGACAGCCCGTCCCGGACTGGTTTTGCGAGTCCGCCGACCTCACCGAGCTGGCCGCGAAGACCGGCATCGACGCGGACGGCTTGATCCGCACCATCGACGACTGGAACCGCCACGTGGCCGCCGGGGCCGACCCCGACTTCGGGCGCGGCTCCAGCGCCTACGACGGCTACTGGGGCGACGACAGCGCGACCACAGCCGCGGGCAAGACCCTCGGCCCGATCGACACCGCCCCGTTCTATGCGGTGCCGGTGTGCATCGGCGCGATGGGCACGAAGGGCGGTCCGCGCACCGACCGCGACGGGCGGGTGCTGCATGTCGGCGGCGAGCCGATCCCGGGCCTGTTCGCCGCCGGGAATGCGATGGGTGGGGTCACGGGACGCGCCTACGGTGGCGCCGGCGGGACATTGGGCCCGGCAATGGTTTTCGGATACCGCGCCGGTCACGCGGCCGCTACCGGGAAGTCCGTCGACCTCGAGTCGCGCTAACTGAAGGCGTTCGTGATGGCTGCCATGTCGAAATAGTCGCGCCACGCGGCTATCCGGTCGTCGTGCACTTCGAAAACGCCCATCACCGGCAACGGGATCGATCCACCGTCCTTGCGGCGCATGACATCGGTGCGCTCGTTCATCACCAACGACCCGTCGGCGACCTGCCGGTGCACGTTGAAGTCGATTCCGTCGAACGCGGCCAGGAATCCCGCGATGAATTCGCGTATGGCCTCGCGGCCATGCACAGGATCCATCGGGATGTTGTGGTAGACCGCGTCTTCGGTGAAATACGCGGCAATCTCGTCCGGGTCCGGCGATGCCCAACGCTCGCAGAATTCCGTCACCAATTCATCGGCAGAACGTGTCATGCCCCTCATGCAACACATCGCCGCGGAGCAAATCAAGACCGAAGACGCTGAGCGGCTCGCGGTTCAGTCTGGCACCGGTACCTCGACGCAGATGTGGGTGCCCACCGGAGTGTCGAGGAAGACGAACGTTCCCCCGGCGGCCTCCACGCGGGCGCGGTGCGACGCCAATCCGATGTGCCCCTCGCCGAGCCGGCGCGCCACCGTCTGGTCGTCGAACCCCACGCCGTCGTCGACCACGTGCAACACGCACGTTCCGTCCGTGAAGCCGAGCAACACCGAAGCGCTACGGGCCCGCGAATGCTGCACGATGTTGGACAGCAACTCGCGAAGCACGCCGAACACTATCGCGTCGATCTCAGTGCGGATCGGGTAATCGATGTCGGTCGAGATGTCGATGTTCGATCGCTGGGTGGTCAACGTCGCCAACTGCTGGACCGCCGCGGCCAACCCGACCTGCTCGAGGACGGCGGGGTGCAGCTCGAACGTGGCCTGCCGCAATCGCTCCGATGCCATCTGCAGACCGGCCATCGCGCGCGCCACCCGGTCGTCGCCCGGTAGCGCCGAGTCCAATTCGACCAGCTCTTGGCGCACCGCCAAGATGTCCTGCAGCGGTCCGTCGTGGATGGATTCCGAGATCCGTCGCTGCTCGACGTCGGAAGCGGTCATCGTCTGGGCGAGCAGCTCCTCGCGCAGGGTGCTGAGCCCGGCCACCGAGCGGGTGTGCCGTTCTTCCACCCGGACGGCGACAAACGCCGTGACACAAAGGAATCCGTAGAGCAGGAACCGGAACGTGGCTTCGGTCACGCCGATCGATCCGACCATTTCCGGGTCCTCGAGCACCGCGATCGCGAACCCCACCATCGAGAAGAGCAGCACCACGGCCGCCCGCCGAGACGAGACGTCGAGCCCGATCAGGACCGGCAGCGCCGTCATGATGAGCAGCGGATGGAGCCCGTTGGTCGACAACACCTGGAAGACGGTCAGCAGGACCACATCGATGACCGTGAACGCAAAGGGTTCCAGGCGGCCGACGCGGGCCAGCCGCCCCCGGGTGAGCCATCGCCGGCTCGGCGAGAAAGCCAGCGTCAGAGCAAAGAGCGCCACCACGCCGTACACCACGATCAGCACGGTTTGCTGGGTCCACTCGGACCGGCGGGTGCCGCTGAGCATCGCAGCGATCATCAAGCCCACCACGCCGACCCGGAGGACCGACGCAAGCCGATACGAACGCAGCTGATGAAGCCTGCGCACCCGACCCAGTTCCGCGTCGCTCGCGACCGCCACGCGAACACAGTACTCATCGGCGGCGGCTCTCTCGGGGCAAAGCGCCCAGGCGTGCATCAGAGTTTTCGCTGATTGCCGCGGACGCTTTGCGGGCTAGACTCATCGCCATGGCCGGCCCAGCAGCGCCCGACAAGGTGCGGGTGGTTGTCGGCGACGATCACCCCCTGTTTCGTGAGGGCGTCGTGCGCGCCCTGTCGTCGAGCGGTTCGGTGAACGTGGTCGGCGAGGCCGACGACGGTTCGGCGGCACTGGAACTGATCAAAGAACATCGGCCCGACGTCGCCCTGCTCGACTTCCGCATGCCCGGCATGGATGGCGGGCAGGTCGCCGCGGCGGTGCGGAGTCAGGAATTGCCGACCCGCGTGCTGCTGATTTCGGCGCACGACGAGCCGGCCATCGTGTACCAGGCATTGCAGCAGGGCGCCGCCGGGTTCGTGCTCAAGGACTCGACGCGCAGCGACATCGTCAAGGCCGTGCTCGACTGCGCGCAGGGCCGCGACGTGGTGGCGCCGTCGCTCGTCGGGGGCCTTACCGCGGAGATCCGTCATCGGGCGCAACCGACAGGACCCGTGCTCAGCGCGCGAGAGCGCGAGGTGCTCAACCGAATTGCGCGCGGCCAAAGCATTCCCGTGATCGCCGCCGAGCTGTTCGTGGCCCCGTCGACGGTCAAGACGCACGTGCAGCGCCTGTACGAGAAACTTGGCGTCAGCGATCGTGCTGCCGCCGTTGCCGAGGCGATGCGGCAAGGCCTGCTCAGCTAGTGGCCGGCCAGTGGTCCGATTCGCTGATCGTCGGACCGTCCGTCCGCAGAAGTGAGTTCGCGACCGCGGCGGCCTCGCCCACCAGGTGGCGGGCCCGCCGTTCCACCTCGTAGAGGTGGCCGGCGCCGACTCCGATGTTGGTCAGCCGTCGGCGGGCGTAGACCAACGGATCGACTCCTGCGGGATGGTTGGTCCGGTAGGTAACCGCCTCGACCATGGCGGGACCTCCGCCGGCGCCGGCTCGCTGCACCGCTTCGCCGACCGAAGCACGCACTGCCGCAACGTCTTTGCCGTCGACCGACGAGACGGGTAACCCGTAGCAGTCGCGCGGCCCGCGGCGCACACCGGACCCGTCGCGGATGCTCTCGACGACGAACACGACCGGAAGCCGCCACGACACCGCGATCCGCGCGGCCGATTGGAACTCGGCGGACTTGGCGGCGTCGTCCCCGATGACGCACACGGTGACCCCGCCTGCGCCCGCCACCTGCTGCCCGTAGGCGTCGCCGATCGCGAACAGAATGGATTGCCTGACCGGGCTCGACGTGCCGAAGATCTGCTTCCATTCGGCGGCGAAGACGCTTTCCTTCGCACCGCCGGCCGCAGGCCTCGTCGGGGCGGTCATCTCGGCGATGGCCGGACCTAACGGTCGGGCGAGGCCGACCTCCTGGGCGTGCTGGAAGTGGCGGATCGCGGTGTTCAGGATGTCGCCCGGCCGAAGCGCCGCGATGGTGCCGACGGCCACGGCCTCCTGGCCGAAGGCGGCCTCCATGGGCCCGTTGAGCAGCCCGTCGATGCGCCGCTCTTCCAACGCCATGTCAAGGAGGCGCAGTACCCACAATTGGCGGTACAGCTCCAGCTGCTCTTCAACGCGTGCGGCCGACAGTTCGGGTGTGCGAGCCATGTGCCGGGTCTCCTAACTCGTCGCGGGATCGTGGCGGCGTCGGCCGGAGCACTGCGACGGACGGGGGTCCGGTCGGTGGCTGAGGTGACTGCCGTTGTACACACGATCAACGTAGGGCGGCAGGGCGGGCCGGAACTCCGCCGATCGGTCCGCAAAGGGGATGAATCTCCGTTCCCCCAATCGGGGGACAGCGCGGCGGCTCAGTCCTGGTCGCGAGGGGTCGGTGACAGCAACTGCTCAGCCGCCGAGTAGGGGTCCCGGTCGCCGTCGACGACCGTCTCGGCGAGCCGGTCGAGGTCCGGCCGGCCCCGCAGCCGGGTCTGCGCCAGCGACAGGATCTGGGCGCGGGCGCGGGCCAGCCGGCGGGCGCGAGTGTCGGTGCGGTGGTGATCCTCAATGGCCGCCATCAATTCCGCGATGCCCTCGCCGCGCGCGGCGACGAGGCTGACGATGGGTGCGTCGGTCTCGGCCCGCAGGTCCCGCACGGTCTGTTCGGCGCCGTCCCGGTCGGCCTTGTTGACGACCACGATGTCGGCGACTTCGAGCACCCCTGCCTTGGCCGCCTGAATCGCGTCGCCCGCACCGGGATTGAGGATGACGACGGTGGGGTCGGCGACCGCGGCGATCTCGATTTCGGACTGCCCCACCCCCACGGTCTCCAGCAGCACGACGTGGTAACCGATCGCCCCGAGCAGCCGAATGGCCGCCGGTACCGCGGCGGCCAATCCCCCGAGGTGACCACGGGTCGCCACCGACCTGATCAACACGTCGGAGTCGTTGATATGCGAGGCCATCCGTATTCGATCGCCCAGGAGTGCACCACCACTGAACGGCGACGACGGGTCCACGGCCAGCACCGCCACCCGGGACCCCCGCTCCCGGTAGGCGCCGACCAGGGCGGCGATCGTCGTGGACTTGCCCGCGCCCGGGGGCCCGGTGATGCCAACGACGTTCACCGATGACGGTTCGAGGCTGGCCAGCACCTCGTCACGGCGCTCGCCCTCGACCAGCGAAAGGAGCCGACCGGCCGCGCGCGGAGATCCGTTGCGCGCGCTGATGATCAGGTCGGCGATCTCCATTTAAGGGGCGGGGACCTCGATGACGGTGGCGGACCCGATGCCGCCGCCGTATAGCCCCTCCCCCAGGATCACGTCGTCGACTTGCGCGGGGTCCCAATACTTCGCCGCCTGGGCGACGACGTGGTGCCCGAGGTGGAAGGCGCTGGTGTCGCGCAGCGTGCCCTTTCGGGCGGTGCCGATGGGTGTGCGCAGGGCGGACACGATGACGGCGTCAGGCACGGGTGTTCTCCAGTTCGACGAGCGCGTCGCGAGTGCCCGAGAGCCCCCGCAAGATTGTGAGAACACTATTCTCTCATTGCGAGTCGGCGTTGCAAGGAGAGATCGGCTCGCGACCAGTCGCAAAATCGCATATACCAGCATCGCGGGGTGCGATTCTGCGGCTGCTCGCAAATCAGGAGGCATCGTCGGCAATGGACGGAATGATCGCGGTCCCGGGCGGCAACGTGTGGTTCGAGCGCATCGGTGGCGGACCGGGCCTTCCCCTGCTCGTCGTGCACGGCGGGCCCGGATTGCCGCATACCTACCTGCGTTCGCTGGAGCGGTTGGCTGACGAGCGCGAAGTCGTCTATTGGGATCAGCTCGGTTGCGGCAACTCCGAGCGCCCGTCGAACCCGGATCTGTGGACCATGTCGCGGTCGGTGGCCGAAATGGATGCTGTGGTAAGAGGACTCGGCCTCAAGGGTTTTCATCTCTTCGGCAACTCGTGGGGCGGGATGATGGCGCAGCAGTACGCGCTCGACGTCCCGTCGGGCGCCGTCAGCCTCACCATCTCCAACAGCATCGCCTCCATACCGGAGTTCTCCCAGATGGTGGCCCGCTTGAAGGCCGAGCTCGATCCGGCGACGCAGTCCGCGATCGACCGCCACGAAGCCGCGGGGACGACGTACACGGCCGAATATCAGGACGCCATTCGCACCTGGAACGAAACCTACCTCTGCCGCGTGCGGCCCTGGCCCCCAGAGCTTTTGGCGGCCTTCGCCAACATGGGAACCGATATCTTCGAGACGATGTTCGGGCCGAGTGACTTCCACATCGTCGGGACGATCCGCGACTGGGACGTGTTCGACCGATTGCCGGAAATCACCTTGCCGGCCCTCGTCCTTGCCGGCAGGTTCGACGAATGCGTGCCCGAACACATGTGGGAGATGCACCGGCGCATCGCTGGCTCGCGCTACGAACTGTTCGAGTCGAGCGCTCACATGCCCTTCATCGAGGAGCCGGCCAAGTTCGATCGGGTGATGCGAGACTTTCTGCGGCATCACGATTCCGCGTGAGCGGCTGTCACATCAGTTCTTCGCCAGCTTGGTGACGATCGAGCGGAAGTCGTCGGTCGTGAAGGACTGGTGCTCGGCCGACAGGGCATAGTCCAGACTGGCGAGGACCGCGCGCTCCAGATGAATGTTGAGCACCCGTTTGGTGCTTTCCACCGCCTGCTGAGGCAGCTCCAAAATCTTTTTCGCACAAGCGGTTGCGTCCGCGACGGGGTCGGCGGACACGTGGTTGGCCAACCCCAGCTCGACGGCGCGCTGGGCACTGATGCGGGTGCCCGTCAAGGCGAACTCCTTGGCCAGCAGCAGGCTGATATGCAGTGGCCAGGTCAGCGGACCGCCGTCGGCGGCCACCAATCCCACCTGCACGTGCGGATCCGCGAGGTAGGCCTCTTCGGCGATGTAGACGATGTCGCTCAGGGCTACCAGGCTGCAGCCCAGCCCTACGGCCGGGCCGTTGACCGCGGCGACCACCGGAATTCGGCACCGCGCCATGCCCAAGACGATCTCGCGGCCGTCCCGAATGGTTTTGGCGCGCAAGTCGGCATCGGTCGACAGCTCCTTGAGGTAGGAGAAATCCCCGCCCGCCGAGAACGCCCTGCCGGCCCCGGTGATGACCGCCGCGCGGGCCGTCGGGTCATCGGTCAGTCGCTGCCACAGTCGCGCGAGTCCGACGTGCAGATCGTCGTTGACCGAATTGAGCGACTCCGGCCGGTTCAAGGTGATGATCCGCAGCGGGCCGTCGGCTTGGACGTCGATTTCGGCAGGCATGTCGTACACGTCAGACTCCTTTTATGGTCGTGACCCGCTTCACCCGGGCTCCGCCCGCGCTCGCGATCACTCCGGCTATGGTCGTGACCCGCTTCACCCGGGCTCCGCCCGCGCTCGCGATCACTCCGTCTATGGTCGTGACCCGCTTCACCCGGGCTCCGCCCGCGCTCGCGATCACTCCGTCTATGGTCGTCACCCGCTTCACCCGGGCTTCGCCCGCGCTCGCGATCACTCGGACAATCCCAAGATGCGTGAAGCGATGATGTTCTTTTGTATCTGCGATGTCCCGCCCATCACACTCTGCGCGCGGCTGTACAGGTAGGCGCTGAGCAGGTCCGGATCTCGCGTCCCGCTGACCGCCAGCGCAGCGTGTCCGACGGACTGCTCGACCCAAGTCATCAGCAGCTTGTCCAGCGATCCCTCGGGCCCGTGCGAGACACCGTCGAGCTGTTCGGACAGCCGCCGCCGCACATGATGCGTCAGCATCTCCGACTGGACCGCCGCCCACGCCAGCTCCTCGGACACCGGTCCTTCGGTGCGCGCGTACAGGCTTCGCACGAGTTTGCCGTAGCGCGCCGCGTAGCCGAGCGTGGACGGTTCGCGCTCATGGCCGACGACGGTCATGGCCACCGCCCAGCCATCACCCGGGGCGCCGACCATCCTGTCGGCCGGAACCTTCGCGTCGTCGAAGAACACCTGGCCGAATTCGTTGGTCACACCGTTGATCATGCGCAACGGACGTTGTTGCACACCAGGCTGTTTCATTTCCAGCACGAACGCCGACAGGCCACGGTGACGTTTGGCCTCCGGGTCGGTGCGGGCCAGCAACAGGCACCAGTCCGCAACGTCGGAGTAGCTGGTCCAGATCTTGTGCCCGTTCACCACGTAGGTGTCGCCCTCGAGGCGAGCGGTGGTGGTCAACGAGGCCAGGTCGGAGCCGGCGCCGGGCTCGCTGAAACCTTGGCACCATCGCTCGGTGCCGTCGATGATGCCGGGCAGGAAGCGTTGACGCACTGCGTCATTGGCGTGCCGGCCGATTCCGTAGATCAGGTAGCCGACGCTGGGACGCGGCGGGGCGCCGGCCCGGGCGAGTTCCTCGTCGACGATGACGTCATAGACGGGCGGCAGCTCCCGCCCGCCGTACTCGCGGGGGAACGACAGCCCGAAGAATCCCTCTCGATACAGGGCCTCGTGCCATTCGGCCTGACGGGCCCAGTATTCGTCGCCCGACCCGGAGAACTCTCCCGCGTGCACGGAAAGCCAGGACCGCAGCCGCTCCCGGAACGCTGCCTCCTCTGGTGAGTCACGAAAGTCCAAGATCGATCTCCTTCAACGCGACGGGCCACAGTTCCGTCGATAGCAGGGCGCGCCGCAGGTAGACGTGCACCACGCAGTCCCAGGTGTTGCCGATGCCGCCGTGTACCTGGATGGCCGTCTCACAGACGGTTCGGGCGGCTCGCGCGCAGTAGACCTTCGCGACCTGGGCGGCGCGGATGGCGTCGGCGGGCGGCAGCTCGTCGACAGCCCACGCGGCATGCCGCGACACGCTGATCGAACCCTCAATCAGCGCACGGCTTTCGGCCAGCAGGTGGGCGATCGCTTGGTAGGACCCGATCTGCTTGCCGTACTGTTCGCGGATCTTGGCGTAGTCGCACGCGACGGCGTGCGCACCGCGGGCGATCCCCACCAGGTCCGCCGTCGTGGTGACCAGCGCGAGCGCGCGCCATTGCGCGGCGATGTCGGGGGACACCTCGCCCAGCGCCGCCGGAGTTCCCGCGATCCTGGCGTCGGCGCGGGTCAGGTCCGCACCGTCGGTCGGGCCCCCTACGTCCGCGGCGAGGACCTCGCCACCGGCCAGGCTCAGGGCCCGCTGGGCGCCGCGCGCGTCGATCGCGCGACCGTCGACCGCGATGGTCGCGCCCGCGGCGTCGGCGCCGACGTGGCGGGTGAGATCGTCCGCGAGCACCGGGCCGAGAAACGGCGCGTCGATCAGCCGTCGTCCGAATTCCTCGGCGACGATGGCCACTTCGACGCCCGACGCCCCGTCGGAGCGCAGCGACCGCCACCCCGTCCCCGCGAGTTGCTTGTCCAGACGCGTAATCCGGCTCTGGTCGTCGAGGTCCTGCACCGCCGACGGCCCCAGGTCGTCGGCCAGTTTGGCGGCAGCGTCACGCAGTTGCTGTTGTTCAGCCGTCAGACGTACGTCCATAGCGCTCCTTCAGCACTCGGCGCAGCACCTTGCCCGAGGGCAGGCGAGGGATGTCGGGCACGAACACGACGCGGCTCAGGTGTTTGTAGGAAGCCAGCCGCTGATCGACGCGGGCCGTGAGTTCGCCGGCATCGACGGGTGCGCACGTCGCGACGGCGGCGACCACCGCCTCCCCGTTGATTCCGTCGGGCACGCCGAACACCGCGCAGTCCTTGACGGCGGGATGGCCGTGTAGCACCGTCTCGATCTCGGCGGGCGCCACCTGAAATCCGCGCACCTTGATCATCTCCTTGAGGCGATCGGTGATCCGCAACCAGCCTTCGCCGTCGAGCCAGCCGACGTCACCGGTCCGGTACCAGCCGTCATGGATCACCTCAGAGGTTGCTTCGGCCGGCAGGTAGCCGGCCATCAGCGATGAAGAGCGGGCCTGAATCTCACCGACCTCGCCGCGGCGGACCGGCTCACCCGTCTCCAGTGAGACCACCCGCACGTCCACGCCCGGCACCGGGCGACCGACGGCGTCCAGCCGGGCTCCCTGGATCGGATTGCAGGCGATGACAGGCAATTCCGTGGTTCCGTACGCCGGAACCCAACCGACGCCGGTGCGCCGGGTGACCGCCTCGGCGACGTGGGCGCTGACCGGCGTCGCCCCCCACATGATGTAGCGCAACGAGGACAGGTCGTAGGACTCGAGCCTGGGATGCGAGGCGATGGCCAGCGCGATGGGCGCGACCGCCATTTCGACTGTGATGCGGTCGGTTTCGATGTGATGCAGCATCCGGTCGACGTCGAACCGGGGGTGCAGCCGCACGCGGACGCCGGTGCGCAGCGCCGTCAGGATGTTGAGCAGCCCGAGGATGTGCGACGGCGGCGTGGCAACCTGAATGCGGTCGCGCACCGTGAGCTGCAGCGCCCCGCGCCAATGCCGGACGGCCTCGTCGAGCGCCGCGTGGGTGTGCCGGACGGCCTTCGGCAGCCCAGTGGTGCCGGAACTGAACACCAGCACCGCGTCGGACCGTGGCGACGGCGCCGAGGGCGTCGACTCCCCGGGCGCGATCGGCTCGTCCAGGTGCAGCATCGGCATCGCGCCTGCCAGCACCGGGTGGTCACCGACCGCGTGAGCGGGTTCGGTCAAGGCGAGCGCGTGGTCGACTTCGTCACGCTTCCAGGCCGGACTGATCAGCACGGCCGTCGCCGCCAGGCGCCAGATCGCCAGCAAGACGGCGACGAACTCCGGCCGATTGGACGCCATGATCGCGACGCGCTGACCCGCGCCGACACCGTTCTTGGCCAGGATTGCGGACCAGCCGGCGGCCAATGCATCCAACTGAGGCAGGCTGAAACGCCGTTCCTCGAACACGACCGCGGCCGGCTCGGTCACGTCCCGTCCTTCCCTGACAGGCCGGGCTGACCTGACATCCCCACAAGCTTGAGAAGATCCTATCGCTCTGTGAGAATAGTATTCTCTATAGTGAAGAATGCAAGTACGGGAGGGTGGTGACGATGGCAGTCACCCGAAGCATCGAGGAGACCCCACGGGTGACAGATCCGTCGAACGGCTCCGTTGCGGGCACGGTCACCATTCACATGGACCGCAAGAAGGTCTCGGTGCCGATAATTCCCGGCGAGACGCTGTTGGAGAGCGCGCGGCGGGCCGGCCTCGAGCCGCC
Organism: Mycobacterium sp. E3305; assembly: GCF_001666785.1. Taxonomy (NCBI): domain Bacteria; kingdom Bacillati; phylum Actinomycetota; class Actinomycetes; order Mycobacteriales; family Mycobacteriaceae; genus Mycobacterium; species Mycobacterium sp. E3305. Next base: position 42,009 of record NZ_LZJA01000255.1, read on the forward strand.
GTTCAGTTGCGAGGCGGGCAATTGCGGCACGTGCATGGCCAGGCTCGAAGAAGGCCATGTGACCATGCGGGTCAACGATGCTCTCGACGACGACGAGGTCGCCGAGGGCTACATTCTGACGTGCCAGGGCGTGCCGGAAACGGATTCGGTCACGGTGCGCTACGAGTAGCACCCGAAGAGAGGTGGCGGCGATGGCCAAGGGAATCATGTACGTCGAAAGTCGGCCCTGTTCGCCTGCGCGCGACCAGGAATACAACACCTGGTACGACGAGGTGCACATCCCCGAACTGCTGGCGCTCGACGGAATCGTCGCGGCGCGACGGCTGCGCCCTCTTGACGGGCAGGGCCCCTATGTCGCCATCTACGAACTCGAAGGCGACGATCTGCAGGCCATCTTGGACAACATGATGGCCAACGCCGGGCAGCTGCACATGTCCGATGCGTTGCTATTGGATCCCGCGCCGATCCCTCGATTGCTCGAGACGACGAGCGAGCGGAGCCGCTGAGCCGATGGACGTCGATGACTTGATCCTGGTGAGCATCGACGACCATGTGGTCGAGCCGCCGGACATGTTCCTGCGCCACGTGCCCGACAAGTACAGGGAGGAGGCCCCGATCGTCGTGACCGACGCTCACGGCGTCGACCAGTGGATGTACCAGGGCAGGCCGCAGGGCGTGAGCGGGCTCAACGCGGTGGTGTCGTGGCCGGCCGAGGAATGGGGCCGCGACCCGGCCGGTTTCGCCGAAATGCGCCCGGGCGTCTACGACGTCCACGAGCGCGTGCGGGACATGAACCGCAACGGCATCCTGGCCTCGATGTGCTTCCCCACCTTCACCGGATTCTCCGCGCGGCACCTCAACATGACGCGTGAGGACGTCACGCTGGTGATGGTGTCGGCCTACAACGACTGGCACATCGACGAGTGGGCCGGCTCCTACCCGGAGCGCTTCATCCCGATCGCCATCCTGCCGACCTGGACCCCCGAGGGCATGTGCGCCGAGATCCGCCGGGTCGCGGCCAAGGGCTGCCGGGCGGTCACGATGCCGGAATTGCCTCTTTGGAAGGGCTTCCGAGCTACCACGACGACGACTATTGGGGCCCGGTGTTCCGCACGCTGTGCGAGCAGAACGTGGTGATGTGCCTGCACATCGGCACCGGGTTCGGGGCGATCAGCATGGCCCCCAACGCGCCGATCGACAACCTGATCATCCTGGCCACCCAGGTCTCGGCGATGTGCGCCCAGGATCTGCTGTGGGGGCCTGCCATGCGCAACTACCCCGAACTTAAGTTCGCGTTCTCCGAGGGCGGCATCGGGTGGATCCCGTTCTACCTGGACCGCGCGACCGCCACTACACGAACCAGAAGTGGCTGCGCCGGGACTTCGGGGACAAGCTGCCCAGCGAGGTCTTCCGCGAGCACTCGCTGGCCTGCTACGTCACCGACAAGACGTCGCTGAAGCTGCGCCACGAGATCGGCATCGACATCATCGCCTGGGAATGCGACTACCCGCACTCGGACTGCTTTTGGCCGGACGCCCCCGAGCAGGTGTTGGCCGAGCTGAACGCCGCCGGGGCCGACGACTCCGACATCAACAAGATCAACTGGGCCAACGCCTGCCGGTTCTTCAGCTGGGATCCGTTCGCGCGGACGCCGCGGGAGCGGGCGACCGTGAAAGCCTTGCGCGCCAATGCCCTTGACGTCGACGTGTCGATCCGGTCGCGCGCCGAGTGGGCGCGGCTCTATCGGGAGAAGCAACTCGCCAAGCTGCCGTAGCGCGGCAGTGCCGCCGAATGTGCGGCTAGCTTCACACTCGCGCGGCTGGCCTCATCGAGTGCGCCCCGGCGCCTCCCTGGCAGCTTCGACCGCGATGCCGGCCACGGCGACGCTCACTCGCCGAAGTAATGGCCGGCGTCGAGATCCTCCAGCAGCCCGGCCCGTTCGGGGTTCCAGTCAAGTTCCTTGCGCGTCAGCGCGCTCGACGTCGGATTGTCCAGCGCCGCAAAGAGTGCAAGGAAGCCGAAATGACCGGCATCCTCGGCCGGAATGCTCACCGTCGGCACACCCAGGTGGCGGCCGATTACGGCGGCGATGTCGCGGAACGCCACGCCTTCGTCGGCCACGCCGTGCAAACGCGTACCCGCGGGCGCATTTTCGAGCGCCAGCCGGTACAGGTGGGCGGCGTCTAGCGTGTGCACCCCCGGCCAGCGGTTGGTCCCTTCGCCGATGTAAGCGGACTTCCCGCTGTCGCGGGCCGTGTTGATGAGGTGATGCGTGAAGCCGTGGTGGTCGAGATCGCTGTGCACGATCGGGGATAGCCGGATCACCGACGATCTCACCCCACGCTCGGCCAGCGCGATCACCGCGTTCTCCGAGTCGACCCGCGGTCCCCCGGGCAATGTGTCCTGTTCGGTGCTGGGGCCGTCATGCCCCAGCAACGACAGAAGCAGCGTTCCCGAGGTGCTGACGAAGGGCCGGTCGGAGCCGACGAGCGCCTCCCCGATGGCCTCGACGGCCCGCAGATCCGCCTCGGCCGCCGCCACGAAGTTGTCGAAATCGTGTTTGAAAGCCAGGTGGATGACGCCGTCGGACGCCGCGGCGGCGGACCGCAACCCGTCGAGGTCGTCGAGGTCGCCGCGGTGCACCCGCACGCCCTTCGCCGTCAGCGCGGCGGCCGACTCGTCGGAGCGGGCGAGGCCGGTGACTTGATGACCCGCACGCACGAGCTCGTCGATGACGGCCGAACCGATGTGCCCGCTGGCGCCAGTGACAAAGACATGCATGGAAATCCCTTTCGCTGTTTCGTATTCGCCGGCTTCCAGTCAATGACCGCGGCAGACCGACTGTCCAAGACCTGTTTCATATGGCGTGATACCGAATCGGCATCACCGCATGTCACCGGCACCTTCGGTGCGGATGTCAGTTGCCGGCGCCGTTACACTCTCAGCATGGCCCGTTCCGTATTGCCCGTGATCGACCTCGATCTGCGGTTGGTCGGATATTTCGTCGTGGTGGCCGAACACCGGCACTTCGGCCGCGCCGCGACCGCGCTGCGCGTAGCGCAGCCGTCGTTGAGCCGGCAGATCCGCCGGCTCGAGCAACAACTGGGTGTTCGACTCCTGGATCGCACGCCGCAAGGCACCAGGCTGACGGAGGCGGGAGAGGTGTTCCTGCCCCGGGCCAAGGCCCTGCTGCGCTCGGCCACGCAAGCCGCGGCACAGGCCCGGGCCGCCGCCCAGCCCAGCCGAATCGCGATCGGATACACGACCGGGATGATCGTCACCCCCGCGGTGCGCGAGATGCGCCGCGAACACCCCGACGCCGAAGTGCAAGTCTCGCATCTGGATTGGGGCCAGGCCCTGGACGCGTTGCTCGGACATCGAGTGGACGCCGTGGTGACCCGGCTACCGTTCCCGACAGACGGCCTGCACGTGACCATCCTCTACGACGAGCCCCGGGTGCTGGCTATGTCGGTCGACCACCGCCTCGCGGGCCGGGACTTCGTCACGCTGGACGACATCGCCGACGAGCCGATGCCCCGAGTCCGTGACTCCGACCCGGCGTGGAATGCCTTCTGGCGCATCGATCCCCGGCCCGATGGCCGCCGGGCGCCCGATGGACCGTTCATCGACGCGCTCGAGGACAAGTTCGAAGTCATCGCCTCCGGGCAGGCGGTGGCAATCACTGCCGGGTTCCGCGGCAATGCCCTGCGGCCCGACATCACCACCGTCCCGTTGCAAGGCGTCGAGCCCTGTCACGTGGTGTTGGCGACGCGCGCCGGGGACCGCAGTCGGCTGGTGGCGGCCTTCCGTAAGCTCGCCGAGGCGCACCTGAGGGGTCCGGTGTCCTGACGCCGGCGTGAAACCACCGTCGCGCTCGCGAGCGGTGCGCGCTAGACCTGGGGCAGCTCCGGCGGCGGACGGTATTCGGGGTCGTAACCGGAGACGTGGATCGGGCTACCGACGAGCCGGAAATCGCCGGCCGTGACAATGATTTCGGGGGTTGCTTCGAGCGCCTCCGGCAGGGTCCTGACGGCCGCCGCCGGCACTCCGAGCGGACGCAGTCGGCGTTCCCACCCCGCGGCGGTGTCGGTCGCCAGCATCGCCGTGACGACGGCCAGCACCTCGTCGCGGCGGGACACCCGTTCGGACATCGTCTCGAACCCCCCGATGCCCGCCTCGGTGGCGAAGGACTTCCAGAAGCCGTCGTGCGTGATGAACAACGCCAGATACCCCTCGGCGGTCGGAAAGAGCTGCGCCGGAACGTAATACGAGTGCGCGCCATAAGGACGCCGCTGCGGCTCGACACCGTCATTGAGGTAGGCGGACGCGTGGTAGTTCAGCTGCGACAGCATCACGTCGCGCAGCGAAACGTCGACTTGTCCTCCGGTTCCGGAGATGATCTTGGCCAACAGCCCCAGCGCCGCGGTCATCCCGGTGGAGTTGTCGGCCGACGAGTAACCGGGCAGCGTCGGCGGGCCCTGCGGGTCGCCGGTCAGGGCGGCGGTGCCGACGCCCGCCTGCACGACGTAGTCGAAGGCCGGATCGTCGCCGCCGTACAGGCCGAATCCGGTGATCGCGACGCACACGATCCGCTCGTTGTGCCGCCGCAATCTCTCATAAGTCAATCCCAGCCGGCGGATCGCCGACGGCTTCAAGTTCACCAGCAGCGCATGGGATTCGGCCACCAGCTCGCCCAGCCGTTGCTGTCCGGGGTCGGAGTTCAGGTCAAGGCAGATGCTCGACTTGTTGCGGTTGAGGCTGGCGAAGTAGCTGGGCCCGACGCCGCGGGAGATCTCGCCGCCGCGCGGCTCGATCTTGGTGACCTCGGCGCCCAGATCGGCCAGCAGCATGGTGGCGTACGGTCCCGCCAGCATGGTGCCGACCTCGAGGATGCGTATCCCCGCGAGCGGCCCGGTAGGCGTCACCGCAATTCCGTTGCGAGCGTGGCGATCATCTCGCGCGTGCGGCGTTTGGAGGCGATCAGCTCGTCGCGGTTGTCACCGATCGGCAGCAGCCGCACGGACAGGTCCGTGACACCGGCGTCGGCAAAGCGGCGCATCCGGGTCAGGATCGCCTGCTCGTCACCGGCCGCACAGAGGTCACCGACATCACGGGCGTCGCCGCGTTCCAGCAGGCGCTGATAGTTGGGCGACACCTCGGCCTCACCCAGGATCCGATTGGCCCGCTCCTTGGCCTCCTCGACTCGTGCCGGCTCACAGAGGCATACCGGGATGCCGGCGACGATCCGCGGCGCGGGCCGCCCGGCGTCCGCGGCGGCCTTGGTGATCTTCGGCGCGATGTGGTCGCCGATCGCGCGCTCGTCGGCCATCCACAACACGGTGCCGTCGGCGAGTTCGCCGGCGATCTGCAACATCACCGGCCCCAGAGCTGCGACCAAAACCGGCATCGGGGCGTCGGCCCCGATCGCCAGCGGATTGTGCACCGTGAACGAATCGTTCTCGACGTCGACCGGTCCCGGCCCGGCGATGGCGGCGCCCAGCACCTGCAGGTAGTCGCGGGTGTAGGCGGCCGGCTTCTCGTAGGGCAAGCCGAGCATGTCCCGGATGATCCAGTGGTGCGACGGTCCGACGCCCAGCGCCAACCGCCCGCCAGTCACGGCATGAGTCGAAAGCGCTTGGCGGGCAAGGGCGATCGGATGCTGGGCTTGCAGCGGCACCACCGCCGTGCCGAGCTCGATGCGCGAGCTGTGCGCGGCCATCAGCGATACCATGGTCAGGCAGTCGAAATCGTCGGGAACCTGCGGCATCCACGCGGTGTCCAGACCCGCGGATTCGGCCCACTCGATGTCGGAGGCCAGCTTGTGCACCTTGCGGGCCATGTCGCCACGCTCGGCGCCGATCATCACTCCGACGCGCACTGTTCCTCCGCAACGGGCTCGGGGGTTCCGGTCAGCGCGCGTATCTCGCGCACGAGCACATCGAGCGATGTGCCGGTGGGGAAAACGGCGGCGGCACCGGCGGCGAGCAGCTTGGGCACGTCGGCATGCGGGATGGTTCCGCCGACCACGACGGCGATGTCGGAAGCGTCGGCGGCCCGCAGGGCCTCGATGGTGCGGGCGGTGAGTGCGAGGTGAGCACCGGACAGAATGCTCAAGCCCACGACCGCCACGTCTTCCTGGACGGCGATCGAGGCGATGTCCTCGATGCGCTGCCGGATGCCGGTGTAGATCACCTCGAAGCCGGCGTCGCGCAGGGTGCGGGCGACGATCTTGGCGCCCCGGATCCTCGTCGCCAAACCGGGTCTGGACGGACACGACCG
>NZ_LZJA01000256.1:0-1031 GCF_001666785.1 Mycobacterium sp. E3305
CCCCTCGTCTCACCGGGTCTCGTCGTTCCGTAACCGTCGGGCCGAGATGCATTGCGCGACAGCGTCGTACCCTTCGTCCAGCGCTACCATTCCCCGATTGGTGGGATGCCAATTGTCGGGCTTTCCCTCGCCCCCGACGCTCAGGTACACCAGTTCGCTGTGCTCTAACACCTGCAGGGCCTCGCGCACGGGCGCGACCAGCCTCTTGAAGCTCATGGCTCGCTGACCGCGGGAGGTGAACTCCGCCCGGCGGGCCACCCATTTGATGAAGTCGTACTGGGTCAACGGTTTGCCGCGCTTGGGCCCGTCGGGCCCGAATGCGGCCATGAGTTGCGCGGCCAGCTCCTCCGTCGGCGGCAGTGCGACCAGGCGGGCGAACTCGGCGTCTCTGGCGCGCCGTGCCTCGACCCGCGCCGCCTTCAGGGTCCCCAACAATGACACGGCAGTCCTCTCACGTCCGATTTCCCGAGCGCTCGCAACCTACTATGCGCCAGCGCACCGCTTCAGCGCATGAGGTATTCGCCGCATATTCGGCCCGGGGCGAAGAACGCGTGGGGTCGCGGAGAAAAAGGTTCCGAAAATGTGTCCGCGCCGTCCGGGCCGGCCGATCCTACCTGTGACGGCGGCCCACCAGGGCCGCGAGCAGAGTGAAGGAACACGCCATGAGCACCATCGAAGACTTCAGGTCGACGACTTTCGCCGCCACCCCGTACGAGGATCTCACCGTCGCCGAGGCGTGGGCGTCGAGCCCGCTTGGCGACCCCGAGATCGAGGACGGCTCGCTGTCTGGACCCGTCGCGCCTGAGGACCCTGCGGCCACGACCGTGACCGCGAAGCCACGCTCGGGGGGAACGAAGGCGCTGGTCGCCGGGGCCGTGGTCGCGGCGCTCGGAGCGATCGCCGGACTCGGCCTGGTGCTCATCGACGGGTACGGCGCCAAAGAGCAGAAGCCTGCCGTCGTGGTTCCGAATTCCAGTGTCGGTTCGGCGATGCCGCAGGCGCCCGGCGCGGTCGCGCCCCCGCGCGTTGCA
>NZ_LZJA01000257.1:0-2750 GCF_001666785.1 Mycobacterium sp. E3305
AGCAGGGCGAGGTGGTCGGGACCTCGCCGAGCGGCGCGACGATCCCCGGGTCGATCATCACCATCCAGGTCAGCAACGGCATCCCGCCTGCCCCACCGCCGCCCCCGGAGGGCGCGCCGGTGCCGGTCGGCTCGCAGGTGGTGGAGATCCCGGGTCTGCCCCCGATCACCATTCCGCTCCTGGCGCCACCGCCCCCGCCGCCGGGGCAGCCGCCCCCGTAGACCGGGCGAGCTGTGACGCCGCGGCGCAAGCTATACGTTGCCAAAGCGCAACCGGCAGTAGGCTGCCAGCATGGCTGATGCAAGCTCAATGGCCCCCCTCCACGGCGGTCCGCTGCGCGGACCGCATCGTCGCGGGGCGTTGCCCACGCTGATACGCACCGGTGCCGTCGCGCTCGGTTCGGCCGTCGCCGGTATCGGTTACGCCGCCGTCGTCGAGCGCAACGCCTTCGTCCTGCGCGAGATCACGATGCCCGTCCTGACGCCGGGTTCCACGCCGCTGCGGGTGCTGCACATCAGCGATCTGCACATGCTGCCCACCCAGCGCCGAAAACAGGCCTGGCTGCGGGAGCTGAGCAACTGGGAACCCGACCTGGTGGTCAACACCGGGGACAACCTGGCGCACCCGAAGGCGGTGCCCGCGGTGGTGCAGGCCCTGGGCGACCTGCTGTCGCGGCCCGGCGTCTTCGTGTTCGGCAGCAACGACTACTTCGGGCCGCGCCTGAAGAACCCCCTGAATTACGTGACCAACCCGTCGCACCGGGTCCACGGCGAACCGCTGCCCTGGCAGGACCTGCGGGCGGCGTTCACCGAGCGCGGCTGGCTCGACCTGACCCACACGCGGCGCGAGTTCGAGGTGGCCGGCCTGCACGTCGCCGCGGCCGGCGTCGACGACCCGCACATCGACCGGGACCGCTACGAGACGATCGCCGGCCCGGCCAGCCCGGCCGCGAACCTGCGCCTGGGACTTACCCATTCGCCGGAGCCGCGCGTGCTGGACCGCTTCGCCGCCGACGGCTATCAGCTGGTGATGGCCGGCCACACCCACGGCGGGCAGGTCTGCCTGCCGCTCTACGGCGCGCTGGTGACCAACTGCGGCCTGGACCGGTCCCGCGCCAAGGGACCGTCCCGGTGGGGCGCGAACATGGCACTGCACGTCTCCGGCGGCATCGGCACCTCCCCATTCGCCCCGGTGCGGTTCTGCTGCCGGCCCGAGGCCACCCTGCTGACGTTGATCGCCACGCCGATGGGCGGTCACGACTCGGCCAGCGACCTGAGCCGTTCGCAGCCAACAGTTTCGGTGCGTTGACCGAGCGGACCCGGATCGCGGTCCGCAGCCACTCCCGGTCCTGGACGGACAACGCGGTCCGGCTGATCCAGGCCGACGCCCGCCGCAGCGCGGACACGCACCTGCTGCGCTACCCGCTGCCGGAGGCATGGGCTAGAAACGGCTCAGACACCGATGTGGCGCTGTACCTCAAGGACGAGACCACCCACATCACCGGCAGCCTGAAACACCGGCTGGCGCGCTCGCTGTTCCTCTACGCACTCTGCAACGGGTGGATCAACGAGAAGACCACGGTGGTCGAGGCCTCGTCGGGATCGACGGCGGTGTCGGAGGCCTACTTCGCGGCCCTGCTGGGTCTGCCGTTCGTCGCCGTGATGCCGGCGTCGACCAGCTCGTCCAAGGTGGCGCTGATCGAAGCCCAGGGCGGCCGTTGCCATTTCGTGCAGAAGTCCAGCGAGGTGTACGCCGAGGCCGAACGCGTGGCCCGCGACACCGGCGGGCATTACCTCGACCAGTTCACCAACGCCGAACGCGCCACCGACTGGCGGGGCAACAACAACATCGCCGAGTCGATCTTCGAGCAGATGGGCGAGGAGACGCATCCGATTCCGGAGTGGATCGTCGTCGGGGCGGGCACCGGCGGCACCAGCGCCACGATCGGCCGCTACATCCGCTACCGGCGGCACACGACCCGGTTGTGCGTCGTCGACCCGGAGAACTCCGCGTTCTTCCCCGCCTACGAAGACGACCGGTACGACCTCGTGATGCCCGCCTCGTCGCGCATCGAGGGAATCGGCAGGCCGCGCGTGGAGCCGTCGTTTCTGCCCGGTGTGGTCGACCGGATGGTGGCGGTGCCCGACGCGGCGTCCGTCGCCGCCGCCCGCCACGTCAGCACCGTCCTGGGCCGCCGGGTGGGTCCCTCGACCGGCACGAACCTGTGGGGCGCCTTCGGCTTGCTCGCCGAGATGGTCGCCGAACGGCGCAGCGGTTCGGTGGTCACGCTGCTCGCCGACAGCGGCGACCGCTATCACGACACCTACTTCGACGACGACTGGGTCGCCGCGCAGGGACTCGATCCGAGCGGTCCGGCCGCGGCGCTGGTGGAGTTCGAGCGTTCCTGCCGGTGGCAGTGACCCGGCACACCGCGGTTTGGCCAGCCGATGGGCGGGTGCGATAGGCTGTCGGAGCTTCAAGCGGGGTGTGGCGCAGCTTGGTAGCGCGCTTCGTTCGGGACGAAGAGGCCGTGGGTTCAAATCCCGCCACCCCGACTCAGTTTGTGTTAGCTGGCAGGACAGCCGGCCAGAGCGTCTGACACTGCGGACGCGCGGCTTTGCCATTAAGCTCAGCCCGCATGGCGCTGGTAAGCCGGACGCCCGAGCAAGGGCGGCGACGCGAGGTCGGCCGACAGGTCGCCCGGTTTGCTGACACCGCGTCGTCGGATGAGGACCCCGCCCACCAGAATC
>NZ_LZJA01000258.1:0-1395 GCF_001666785.1 Mycobacterium sp. E3305
CGAGCCGCGCGAGTGGGGCCGCAAGGTGCGCGACTTCCACAAGACGATCAAGGGCACCATCAGCGACGGGTCGAGGTATCACGCGCTGAATCCCGAACTCTTCTACTGGGCACACGCCAGCTTCGTCGATCAGGTCATCTACAACACCGACACGTTCATCCGCCGGCTGTCGCACGCGGAGAAGGAGCGGATCTTCGACGAGGGCAAGGTGTGGTACAGCCTCTACGGCGTCAGCGACCGCGGCCAGCCGCAGACCTACGACGAGTTCCTCGCCTACTGGGACGAGATGCTCGAGCGGTTCGTCCCGCACAAGACCGTCCTGTACGGGACCGGCTACATCAGGAAGGGAATCCCGGGCCCGCGCTGGATTCCCGGCCCGGTTTGGAAGGTGCTGTCCGCCCCGCTGAACGCCTACACCCGCCTGGTGTTGGTCGGGACCATGCCGCAGCAGATGCGCGAGGTCTGCCAACTGGAGTGGAATGCGAAGAAAGAGAGGCGATTCCAACGGTTCGCGGCCGCCATGCGCGCGCTCAACCCGCTGATCAACCGGCTGCCCATCGGCGCGATCTACACCCCGTGGGCGGCAACCGCGTGGCGGCGGTCGGGCGTCGACCCGCGCCGGCTACACAACCGCGCGGCTTAGCTGCGACGCTCGGCGGCGGCGACGCCGCCCTTGAGGAGCTCGTCGATGACCTTCTTGAACACAGGCAGCATCAGCCGGTCAGCACCGGGGATCTTCAGCGTTGACCGTAGATGCCAGCTGACCTCGGTTCCAGTGTCTGTTTCGCGCAGCCGGATCGTGCCGATGTGATCGCGCGTCGGTGCGCCCGAGAGCATCTTGTACGCGTAGCGGGTGGGCCGCTCATACTCGATGATCTCCTCGACGAACGGGGGCCCGATCGCCACCAGACGTCTGATCGCACCGACACCGTTCGGAGCGGGGGTTCCCTCGCGATCAAGCGTGCTGCGTCGGAACAGCCGCGTGTGCCGGGCGATCGCGCGGTGGTCGGTCATGGCGTCGAACACGGTCTCGATCGGCGCTCTCGCGGTTCGGGTGAGGGTGAACTCGATCATTCGCACTCCGCGCTACCGATGAGCCACGCCGGTATGCCGTTGTCCGCCGCCATGATCCGTCCCCTTCCGCTACAGAGAACATAGCCTCAGGGCCGCAGCGCATAAAGGTCACACCCGACCGTCGGCGCAAAGCAGACTCAGCCGCGGGACCGCACACCCGTGTTGCCAAAGTGAACGGCGGGTACACAGCGCCGAAACTCCCTGCGAAGTAAGCCAATACGGTGGTGGACGCTTGGTGATCGGGTGCGGATGGGCAAGGATCTCTTGACATGGCCGATGTCGATTTTTCGCTGCTGGACGTTCCGCGTTCGGAACCGCTCG
>NZ_LZJA01000259.1:0-7554 GCF_001666785.1 Mycobacterium sp. E3305
GCGCGTCGCCGACCCGGGTGGCCACCACCGGCACCCGCACCACCGCGCCCTGCGCGCCACACTCGTTGGTCTGCACGGTCTCCGTCACCGTGCCGCGCAGGGTGCCGTCGGCCTGCGGGGCCAGCGACCACGCCAGCGTCTCCTGCTGGGTCGCCTTGGCCTGGGAGTTGGGCGGCGTGCAGTCCATCCGTTCCTGCTGCGGCGCGCCCTGCCAGTAGCCGCCGACGAAGTGCAGCGTGTCCGTCGGGCCGCTCGCAGTCTGGTGGGTCGCGTTGTCCAGCCGGGCGCCGGTGGCCGCGCAGCCGTTCGTGGTGCACCCGGAGCGGAAGGCCCACCAGCCGGTGGCAGGGCCGTCGTGGCGGATCGCGACGCCGTTGGTGGTCCGCTTGCCCTGGTCGTAGTCCAGCCGATAGCTGCCGGAGAGCGTCGGCCCCCCGGACCTCGCGGGCGCCGGGACGGACGGTTTCGACGCGAGCGTCGGGCTGGCGGGCGGGGTGTCCGGCTCGAACGAGTACAGGACCGACCAGGTGGCGGCCACGGCGATCAGCATCGCGCACAGCAGCCCGACCGCCCATCGAGTCCGCGCCGAGAACCGGTGGTTCATGGCGGCGAGGGCGGCGCGGGGGCCGTTGCGCGGCGGCGTGGTCACGGCGGTGCGGGCCCGGGCGCGCGGGCCGGCCTCCGCCACGTCGTCGCAGCGCTCGCCGACGGCGGCCGCGAAGGCGCGGCACCGCTCGAAACGGTCCTCGGGTTGTTTCGCCAGCGCCTTGCGGAACGCCTCGTCCAGATGCGCCAGCTCCGGGCGGTAATCGCTGAGGCGGGGCGGCTCTTCGTGCAGGTGCTGGCTGATCACCGCGATCGGATTCGAATGCTGGAACGGCGGCGCTCCGGTGAGCAGGTGGAAAGCCGTTGCGGCCAATGCGTATTGGTCCGCCCGGCCGTCGATGTTGGATCCCGTCAACTGTTCCGGCGCGGCGTAGGCCACCGTTCCCACCGCGACATTGGTCTCGGTGATCCCGCTGATGTCGCCGAGGTGACGCGCGACGCCGAAGTCCGCCAACAGGATTCGGCGTTCACCATCGTCCGGATGGGTGAGCAGGATGTTCGCCGGTTTCACGTCGCGGTGCAGCAGCCCGCGGTCGTGAGCGTAGTCGAGGGCCCCCGCGACAGCCTGGACGATCGCGCACACCTCACCGACCGGCATCCCGTCGGGGTAGCGCTCCTTCACCAGCCGGGAGGCGTCGGTGCCCTCGACGTAATCCATGGAAATCCAGAGGTGACCGTTGAATTCGCCGCGGTCGTGCACGCCGACGATGTGGGGATGCCACAACGTCGCGGCCAGATCCGCCTCGCGGTTGAACCTTTCACGGAACTCCGGATCGGCGGTGACCGCTTCCGCAAGAACCTTGATGACGTCGCGACGCGGCAACCGGGGATGCAGCGCCAGGTACACCTCGGCCATGCCCCCGGCGCCCAGCTGGCGCAGGATCGTGTAGCCGGCGAAGGGTGCCCCGCTGGAGATCGACAGGCGGGCACCGTCGGCCTCCGCGGGGCGCTCCTCGGGCTCCGCGTTCGGGCTCGAACTGATCGGCGGGATGCGGCGAAACAGCTGGGCGATGGTGACCGCGGGCAACGACTGAAATCCCGCGCGCAGGGCGGCACGGGCCTCCCGCGGGTTGCTCAGCAGCCGCCGCCCGGCGCCGATGCGCCGGGTAGTCCCCTTGTCGTCATCCATCTACCGCCTCGCCCCCTCGTCGTTTGGACCCCGGCGTGCCGCAACCTGACACGGCGCGCACTGCCTCGGGCACATGCATCGCGATTGAGCCTCGCTTCACCTCGGCGTTCCAGCCGGCACGACGATGTGCCCGGCGCGCCCGGAAACAGACCTCCCCTTCCGTTCAGATCATGCCGGATCGCGGTAGGGGCTTCGTCTCAGCGAGCTATGAAACGGCTATGAGTCGCCGCTTCGACACATAGCCAAATCACAGGCGGTCCCAATAGAGACCACTCACCGCGCGCACCGATACTTGAATGGTGACTCGACCCGCCCCGCCCATCCTGACGATTCGGCACGACGGGTCCCAACGATCCTTCGCGGCCGGCCACGAGGTGGTCGTCGGCCGCGACACCGAGGCCGACGTGCGCATCCCCGATCCCCGGATTTCGCGCGCCCACCTGATCCTGCGTTTCGACCAGGGCCGGTGGCTGGCAATCGACAACGGCTCGCTGAACGGGACCTATCTCAACGGCTACCGGATGCCGGTCATCGATGTCCACGACGGCCAGACCATTCACGTCGGCAACCCGCGGGGACCGCGCCTGACCTTCGCCGTCGGGCCGCAGCAGGGTTATACCGACCGCCCGGGCCGGACCCGCCCGGGTCCGGAGGCCGGGCCGCCGACGCTGGCCTGGTCCGCGCTGCCGGAGCAGCAAACGAATCCGACCCGTCCGCCGCGGCCCGCGACACCCGGGCCGCCGGCCGCGCGCCCGAATTCCCCGGTCCGCCAGCCTGTTCCACCGCCCCGGCAGGCGCCGCCGCCGCCGCGGCCACGGGGCACACCGCCCGCGGAACGGACCGTCGTGCACGCGGGGAAGCCACAGGCGGGGTCGACGCCGCCGGCCGAACTCACCGTGGTCGACGCGAAGACGGCCGACGTGTCCAACCTCGCGACGCGCTTTGTGAAGTTGCTCTCGCCGCGCTCGTCGGCGGCCGCGGGCACCCCGGGCGCCATGACGATCGGGCGCGCCGCGGAGAGCGACATCGTGGTCTCCGACGTGCTGGCCTCACGTCAGCACGCCACGTTGGTGCAGACGCCGCTGGGCACCGAGATCCGGGACAACAGCATCAACGGGACCTTCGTCAACGGCACCCGGGTCGGGTCGGCCATCCTGTCCGACGACGACGTCGTCACCATCGGCAATGTCGACCTCGTTTTCCGCGGCGGCACCCTGACCAAGCGCAGCGAGGCCGAGACCCGCACCGGCGGGCTCGAGGTGCGCAACGTCAACTACGTCGTCGACGGCGGCAAACAACTGCTGGACGAGATCTCGCTGATCGCGCGACCCGGAACGCTGACCGCCGTGATCGGCGGGTCGGGCGCCGGGAAGAGCACCCTGGCCAGGCTGATCGCCGGCTACACCACTCCCAGTTCGGGCTCGGTCACGTTCGAGGGCCACGACATTCACGCCGAATACGCGTCGTTGCGCAGCCGCATCGGCATGGTCCCGCAGGACGACGTGGTGCACCGGCAGCTGACCATCAACCAGGCGCTCGGCTACGCCGCCGAGCTGCGGCTGCCGCCCGACACCAGCAAATCCGACCGGGCGAAGGTCGTCGCGCAGGTCCTCGACGAACTGGACCTGACCAAGCACGCCGACACCCGGGTGGACAAGCTGTCCGGCGGTCAGCGCAAACGCGCGTCGGTGGCCCTCGAGCTGCTCACCGGCCCGTCGCTGCTGATCCTCGACGAGCCGACCTCCGGCCTGGACCCGGCGCTCGACCACCAGGTCATGACGATGCTGCGGCAGCTGGCCGACGCCGGCCGGGTGGTGATCGTGGTGACGCACATGCTGTCCTACCTCGACACCTGCGACCAGCTGCTGCTGGTGGCCCCGGGCGGCAAGACGGCCTACTGCGGCCCGCCCGACCGCATCGGTGCGGCGATGGGCACCACCAACTGGGCCAAGATCTTCACCAAGGTGGGCGCCGATCCCGAGGAGGCCAACCGGCGCTTCCTCGAGCAGCGTGACGCCGAGAAGCGGCCGCAGAAACTGTTGCCGGACAAGGCGGACGAGCCGGGCGCCCTGGGCGAACCGGTGCACACCAGTGTGCGGCGCCAGATTTCGACGGTCGCCCGAAGGCAGATCCGCCTGGTCGTCGCCGACCGCGCCTATTTCATCTTCCTGGCGCTGTTGCCGTTCATCTTGGGTTCGCTGTCGCTGACGGTTCCGGGCGGCAACGGATTTCATCTGCCCGGCACGAACGCCGGGACACCGGACGAGGCGGCGCAGATCCTGGCGCTGCTGATGCCGGCCGCGGCGTTCATGGGCACCGCGCTGACGATCCGCGACCTGGTCGGCGAACGCCCGATCTTTCAGCGCGAGCAGGCGGTCGGGTTGTCGACGACGGCCTACCTGCTCGCGAAGACCGCGGTGTTCTGCGGCTTTGCCGTCCTGCAGTCGGCCATCATCACCGCGATCGTGGTGATCGGCAAGAGCGCGCCGACACGCGGCGGCGTCCTGCTCGGCCACTCGACCGCCGGGGCGACGGTCGAGCTGTTCGCCACCGTCGCGGCGACGTGTGTCGCCTCGGCGATTCTCGGCCTGGCGATCTCGTCGCTGGTCCGCTCCAGCGAGCAGATCATGCCGCTGTTCGTGGTGACGGTGATGGCCCAGTTGGTGCTCTGCGGCGGCATGGTTCCCGTGACCGGCCGGCTGGGACTGGACCAGCTCTCCTTCGCGATGCCCGCGCGCTGGGGCTACGCCGCGGCCGCGTCGACGGTGGATCTGCGGCACCTGGTGCCCGATTCGCTGCTGTCCCAGGACCGGTTCTGGCAGCACACGCCGAAGGTGTGGCTGCTGGACATGGGCATGCTGGCGGCGTTGTCGCTCTTCTACGCCGGCTTCGTGCGGTGGAGAATCCGCTTACGCCGATAGGCCGGCGCGGCCCTAGATTTGCTCCGCACCGCCGTCGACGAAGATCTCGCTGCCGGTCATGAAGCTGCTCTCGTCCGACGCGAGGAAAAGCACCGCCGCGGCGACCTCCTCGGGCCTGCCCAGGCGGCCCATCGGCACCTTGGCCGCCTCGCCTTCTCGCAACTCCTGCTCCCGCCCGGCCGGCGCCAGCCCCAACAGCCCCGGCGTCTCGACCGGTCCGGGAACGATGGTGTTGACCCGGATCCCGCGGCCCACGAGTTCGGCGGCCCAGGTCCGCCCGAACGAGCGGATCGCCGCCTTGGTCGCCGCGTACACGCTGAACGCGGGGGTGCCGTTGTAGGCGGCGGTCGAGCCGGTCAGCACGATCGACGAGCCGGGGTTGAGCAACGGCAGCATGGCTTGCACGGTGAACAACGTGCCGCCCACGTTGGTCATGAACGTGGACGTGAAGTGTTCGACCGAAATGTCGCCCAGCGCCGCGAATTCTCCGCCTCCCGCGTTGGCGAAGAGCACGTCGAGCCCTTTCCCGCGTGACGCGACGGCGTCGGCGACGGCCGCCACGTCGTCCAGGTTGGCCACGTCGGCGCGGATGCCCGTCGCCCGTTCACCGATCGAGGCCACGGCGGCGTCGATGGTCTGCTGGTTGCGACCGGTCAGGATGACGTGGGCGCCCGCGTCGGCCAGCCGCTGCGCGGCCGCCAGCCCGATGCCCGAATTCCCGCCGGTGACCAGGGCTGTCTTTCCGCTGAGGTCGCTCATTGTGACTAGAGTAGGTGCATCCATCCGCCCAAGCACGAGACGTTCGACCTGATCGCCCGCACCAACACCGATCCCAAGGGCATCGTGCGGGACGTGGACGACTATGCGGTTCACCCGTGGGGCCTCTACGTGGCCCGGCCCACCCCCGGCCGCGTCCAGTTCCATTACCTCGAATCCTGGCTGCTGCCCTCGCTCGGCTTGCGCGCCACCGTCTTTCACTTCAACCCGGGCCACGAGCGCGATCACGACTACTACCTCGACGTGGGCGAATACACGCCCGGACCCGAGGTGTGGCGTTCGGAGGACCACTACCTCGACATCGAAGTCCGCACCGGCGACGGCGCGGACCTGGCCGACGTCGACGAGCTGCTGGACGCCGTCCGGCACGGCCTGTTGACCCCGGAGGTCGCCGAGCTGGCGGTGCGGCGCGCCGTGGACGCCGTTGCGGGGTTGGCCCGCAACGGCTATGACCTCTCCCGCTGGTTGGCCGGCCATGGGATGGAGCTGACGTGGCGCCAGACGTAGCCGCGCTGCCCGACGAACCGGTGCCCGACTGGCGATCCCCCACGCTGGCGACCCTGACCGACATGCGGTTCTCCGATCCGCGCTGGATCTTCGAGCGCAAGTTCGACGGGATGCGCTGTCTGACATTCCGCGACGGCGACCGGGTGCGGTTGTTGTCGCGAAACCGACAGCCGCTCAACGGAACCTACCCGGAACTCGTCGATGCGCTTGCCGCCCAGCGCGCGACGCGCTTCGTGGTCGACGGCGAGGTGGTGCGGGAGAGCGGGGCCTGAGCGCTTGGTCCCCCGATTGCGCTGGGCGTAATGTCAGCGACTATGAGCTGCACCGGTAGCAGGCTCCTGCCGATCACCGCGGTGACCCTCATCGCCGTTGGCTCCCAGCTGAGCCCGGCGACCGCGCGGGCGGACCTGCACAACATCACCTATCGCGCCCGGATCGATGCGCTGACGACCGGGAGCCAGGCCACGTTCGTCATCAACGGCGGCCAGACCAACACCACCAACCTGCCGTCCATGCCCGGAAACGTGTTCGAGGCGAACACGGTGCTGCCCGATCCCCAGCAGGCCGGGATGCGGATAGTGCTGCATTTCCCCTACGTGGCGAACGTGCACTGCGAAATCGACGTCGACGACGCGGTTTTCACCCAGGCCGACCAATTCGTCAAACCGGCGCCCGGAAACCCCGACCCCAACAGCGGGGCGCTGCAGTGCGGCGGACCGCTACCCGCCTGAGTTCGATTCGCCGACTCCACGCGGGATCCCGCGGACCTTCAGGACATCGAACACCAGATCGTCGACCTGCTCACCGGCTGTCCATCAGCGCCTGCAGATCGGCGATCGAGCGCAACGTGTCGTTGAGATGGGTGCAGGTGCTGGTGCCGACGAATTCGCCGCGGACGCGGTCGCGCAACTCGGCGAGAGTCATACCGCGGATGCGGGACGCGCTACCGATCGCTCCGGGGCATTCCTGCCACGGCAACACTCGCACCTCGGCGTTCACCCCGGTGATGACGCGCGTCGAGGTGTCGATCGTGCCGGCGACCGTGTACTCGTGCACGATCGTCTCCACCAGGTCGTCGTCCACGTGAGAGTCGCGGAAGTGGGAATGGAAGCGCGCCGACCCGGAGTCGCTGTCCGCCAGATCCAGCCGCCGGTACCTGCGCATCCCGCGCGCTCGGAGCGGTTCCACTTCGTGTAGTCCGCTCAGCGGCGGCGCCACCGGGCCGCGGCCCGTCGGGATGACATCGTGCCGCCGGGTGAATGCGATCAGCGACGCGTCCGGTGCGAAACCTGCGCAGATCCCGGCCATTCGGTCGGCGATGCCCAGTGGCATCTTCTCTTCGACGCCCTCGACGATCGCCGCGTATTGGGCGGCGTATCCGGACACGAGCGCGGCACCGACCCAGTCGTCGAGCAACAGATTCAGCAGGCTGGCCCGCACTACTTCCTCAGGGAACAGCCGGCTGACCGTCGCCCGAAATCCCGCGCCGACACGACAGCCCAGCAAGGCGTCCAGACCGGCGGGCGCGGTGATGTCGTCGACGACTTGATCGGTGAGGTGCGCCCTCACTCGGACCTCGCCGAGGATCTCGACACGTCCGTCCTCGGCGCCGAC
>NZ_LZJA01000260.1:0-1834 GCF_001666785.1 Mycobacterium sp. E3305
TCGGCGCAGGCGTCCTCGGCGAGGCCGACGTGGTGCAGGCCTGCACGGACGTCTACGGCGATCGCATCGACCGCGCCTGCGCCCTCGTCGCGCCCTACATCGTCGACAATCCGCCTTACCGGCCATTCCTCGTGGCCGTCTCCGCCAACATCCGCACTTTCGTCGACATCCATACCTTCGCCTATGAAAGCGCACAGACGCGCCAACAATGGGCAGCCGCCTTTCACGAAACCGCCGGCGGCCCCTTCGCCGGTGTGTACGGGCGGTGCTTCGCGGGCCTTGCCGCATTCGCCCAACTCGACCTGCCGACCGCGGAGAACCGCTACACCGAAGCGCTCGTTTTGGCTCAGAACGAAGCCGGCCCGCATTCACATGCGGCCCGGCTGGCGGGCGCCCTGCTGGGCCGGCTCCACTACGAACGCGGTGAAATCGATACGGCCGAAGGGCTGTTGGAGCAATGTCACGAGCTCGGCGCCGAAAGCGGTGTCGTTGACTTCATGATCGCGACCTACAGCACCCTGTCCCGCATCAAGGTGCTTCGTGGCGACATCGATGAGGCGCTCGGCCTACTGGACGAAGGACATCTTGCGGCTCAGCAGCTTTCGTTGCCGAGGCTGTCCGCAGCGCTGGACAACGAGTGCGTACGTCTACACCTCGCGCTGGGCGACACCAGCCGGGCGCAACAGATTCTTACACGCCGCGGCAACGATGTGGCCAACGGCATGGACGGCATCGCGATGGCCACCCGGCACTACCAACTGAGCGCGCGGGCCCAAATCGCTTGCGCGGAAAACAACTACGACACAGCACACGATCTGGTGTCCAGGATGCATCACGAAAGCACCGCCGCCGGATGGCGTCTCGGCGCGGCCCTCAGCACCATCGAACTCGCCAGGGTTGTCTTCCTCGCGGGCGACCCCGAAGCCGCCGCCGAAATCCTCGTCCCCGCGCTGCTCGACGGCGCGCGCGCCGGGCTACTGCGCACCATCGTCGACGCCGGGCCGGAGATCCTCAAAACCATTGCCCATCTTCGCGACGCCAGCCGGACCCGCCGCTGGCCGCCCAAGCTGGCCCAGGTTCCGCCCGATTATCTCTCACGGTTGCTGGCCACTGCCCACGCCGACGCCAAACACGCGGCCATCCCGGTCGTCACGCGCGACTCCGATCGTGCTCCCACGCCGGAAGAACCGCTCAGCCCCCGCGAAATCGAGGTACTGCGGCTCTTGGAGCGTGGAATGTCGAACAAGCAGATCGCGCGGAACCTGGGGGTCACGATCAACACCGTCAAGTGGTACCTCAAGGGCATCTACATCAAGCTGGGCGCTACCAGGCGCGGGGAATCGGTCTCCGAGGCCAGGCGGCGACACCTGTTGCCCTAGTTGCGCCTCGGGTCTGGCTGCTGTCGCCGCCTTCGGTTAGCGTCGTCGGCGTGACCCTCAAAGACATCCCCCTGACCACCCTCGACGGCCGGCCGACCACGCTGGCCGAACTGGCCGACGGCGCGACGCTGGTTGTCAACGTCGCCTCCAAGTGCGGGTTGACTCCGCAATACACGGCGCTGGAGAAGCTCGCCGAGGACTACGGCGAGCGCGGCCTGACCGTCGTCGGCGTCCCCTGCAACCAGTTCATGGGCCAGGAGCCGGGCACGGCCGAGGAGATCCAGGAGTTCTGTTCGACGACGTACGGCGTGACGTTCCCGCTGCTGGCCAAGACCGAGGTGAACGGCGACGATCGTCACCCGCTCTACGCCGAGCTGACCAAGGCCGCCGATTCCGCCGGCGAGGCCGGCGACATCCAGTGGAATTTCGAGAAGTTCCTGATCGCACCCGACGGT
>NZ_LZJA01000261.1:0-13352 GCF_001666785.1 Mycobacterium sp. E3305
CGTCGAGCGCCTGCCCGTCGATCAGGATCTTGGACACGAACACCCCGGTCGTCCCGCCGTCGGGCGGGTCGAGGTCGAACACGATGTGGGCGTCCTCGAAACCCAGCCAGCGCTTGGTCAATGGAAACCAGGCCTTGTACGTTGCCTCCTTGGCGCAGAACAGGATTCGGTCCCAGTGCAGGCCCGCGGGCAGCGCCGCCATCTCGTGGCGCTCCTCGGGCAGGCTGATCGCGTTCAGCACGCCGTCGGGCAACACGTCGTGCGGTTCGGCGTCGATGCCCAGCGAGCGCACCGCCTCGGTGCGGCCCACGACCGCGCCGCGGTAGCCGGTGCAGTGGGTGAGGCTGCCCACCACGCCGTCGGGCCAGCACGGTTCGCCCTTGTCGCCCTTGAGGATCGGCACCGGCGGCAGGCCGAGTTCGCCCATCGCCACGCGGGCGCAGTGCCTGACGGTGATGAACTCGTTGCGCCGCTTGGCGACCGACTTGGCGATCAGCGGCTCCTCCTCGGGCAGCGGGGCCAGATCGGGCGGGTCGGAATACAGCTCGGAGTAGGCCAGCTCGCGCGCGTCGGGCAGTACCGAGGAGACCAGCAACTGCTCGGTCATCGGGACTGCCGCTGCCGCAACCGTTCCCGGAACTGCGCGGCCTGCTGCCGCATCTCGGGGGTGATCTCGAAATGGCCGCCAAAGTCGTTGAGGTAGCCCGGCGCGTACTGCGGGTCGGGCAGCACCTGGCGCAACCAGCTGTGCGGCTTGCGGCGCCGCCATTCCCGCGGGTAGCCCACCGACACCTCCTCGAAGCGCACGTCGTCGTACCAGGTGGTCCGCGGGATGTGCAGGTGGCCGTAGACCGAACAGACGGCGTTGTATCGCGTGTGCCAGTCGGCGGTCTTGGTGGTTCCGCACCACAGCGAGAACTCGGGATAGAACAGCGCGTCGCAGGGTTCGCGCACCATCGGGAAATGGTTCACCAGAACCGTCGGCGTCATCCAGTCGAGTTGCTCGAGGCGGGCCCGAGTGGCGGCGAGCCGCTCCCGGCACCAGGCCTCCCGGGTCGGGTACGGCTCCGGCGAGAGCAGGAATTCGTCGGTGGCGACGACGTTGCGCTCCCGCGCGATGGTCAGGCCCTCCGCTTTGCTCGTCGCACCCTCGGGCAAGAAGCTGTAGTCGTAGAGCAGGAACATCGGCACGATCGTGGCGGGGCCGCCGCGCTCGGTCCACACCGGGAAGGGATGTTCGGGGGTGACGACGCCCATCTCGTCGCACATGTTGACCAGGTAGTCATAGCGGGACTTGCCGAAGATCTGCACCGGGTCGCGGGTGGTGGTCCACAGCTCGTGATTGCCGGGCACCCAGATCACCTTCGCGAATCGGCGGCGCAGCAGGTCAAGCGCCCAGCGGATCTCGTCGGTGCGTTCGGCGACGTCGCCGGCGACGATCAGCCAATCGTCCGGCGAGGACGGGTGCAGGGATTCGGTGACGGGCTTGTTGCCGAGGTGCCCGGTGTGCAGGTCGGAGACGGCCCACAGCGTCGGTTGTCCCCCGTTGGGCGATTCGTGCCCCGCATTTTGACCAGCCACGATTAACCAGCCTAATGACCCGCGGTCGCGGGCCGGCCAGGACCGGCCCTTGCCCGCGGCATTAGAACGTGTTCTTGTTTCCCTGTGGCCTCACCGACGCGACTTGTACACTCCCGGCAAAGGAGCGCCGAGCCGTCAGGGGGTGTCGTGTTCGCCAAGGTGCGTCTGATCGGGGCGGTGGGCGCCCTGGTCGCAGCGGCCGTAGCAGGCACCGCGGGATGGCTGGGGGCCGCGCCGGGGCCCGAGGGCGGTGGGCGCGTCGAGCTGCGCTCGACCGCGGCGCCGATGGAGACCACGATGAAGAGCCCGATCGTGGCGACCACCGACCCGCGCCCCTTCGACGCGTGCGAGGACATCCCGTTCGACGTGATCCAGCGGCTCGGGCTGGGATTCACACCGCCCGAACACGAAGACGGCCTGCGCTGCCACTTCGACGCGGGTAACTACCAGGTGGCCGTCGAGCCGATCATCTGGCGCACCTACGAGGAGACGCTGCCGCCCGACGCCGTCGAGACGACGATCGCGGGCCACCGCGCCGCGCAGTACTGGGTGCTCAAGCCGACGTACCACAACAGCTACTGGTATTACTCCTGCATGACCGTGTTCAAGACCAGCTACGGCGTGCTGCAGCAGGCGCTGTACTACTCGACGGTCTACTCCAATCCCGAGGTGGACTGCATGTCCACCAATCTGCAGCGCGCCAACGACCTGGCGCCTTACTACAAGTTCTAGGGACCGGCGGGCCTTAACCTGGGCACCGTGAGTATCACCTCCACGCGACCAGCCCAGCCCGCCCTGCACACCCTGCGGCACGTCGGCGCCAAGGCCGCCGGCCGGCTGCTGGGGCTGCGGCCCGCGACGATGGACTACACCGTCGAACGCGTGCGGGTGCCCATGCGCGACGGGGTCGACCTGGTGGCCGATCACTACGCGCCGGCCACCGCGTCGGCCGCCGGCACCGTGCTGGCCCGGGGCCCTTACGGGCGCGCGTTGCCGTTCTCGCTGCTGTTCGGGGCGCTGTACGCAAGCCGCGGCTACCACGTCGTGTTGCAGAGCGTGCGCGGCACGTTCGGGTCGGGCGGGGCATTCGAGCCGATGGCCAACGAGGCCGCCGACGGCGCCGACACCGTGGCCTGGCTGCGCGAGCAGCCCTGGTTCACCGGCAGCTTCGCCACCGTCGGCCTGTCCTACCTCGGGTTCACCCAGTGGGCGCTACTGACCGATCCCCCACCGGAGCTGGCCGCGGCCGTCATCACGGTGGGGCCGCACGATTTCAACGAATCCGTCTGGGGCACAGGCTCGTTCGCCATCAACGACTTCCTGGGCTGGAGCGACATGGTGGCCCACCAGGAGGACCCGATCCGGGCGCGTTCCGCGCTGCGCCAGCTGCAGAACCGCGGCAAGGTGGCACAGGCGGCCCTCGGGCTGCCGGTCGGCGAGACGGCTCGCGCGCTGCTCGGCGCGGGCGCGCCGTGGTTCGAGTCGTGGGTGGAGCACACCGATCCGGGCGACCCGTTCTGGGACGCGCTGCGCTGCGGCGCCGCGCTGGACCGGGCCGAGGTGCCCGTGCTGCTGATCGGCGGCTGGCAGGACATCTTCGTCAGGCAGACGCTGCAGCAGTACGCGCACCTGCGCGGCCGGGGCCTCGACGTCGCGCTCACCATGGGCCCGTGGACGCACGCCCAGGTGCTCACCACCGGATTGAGCACCTGCATGCGGGAGTCGCTGGACTGGCTGGACACCCACCTGGGCGGCGCGCCCGCGGACCGGCCCAGCCGGGTGCGGGTCTGCGTCACCGGGCAGGGCTGGCGCAACGTGCCCGACTGGCCGCCGGCCACCACCGAACGCGCGCTGTACCTGCGGCCGGGCGGCCACCTCGGCGAGACCGCGCCGACGGACCTGACGCGGCTGGCACCGGCGACCTTCCGCTACGACCCCGCCGACCCCACCCCTACCACGGGCGGACCGTTGCTCTCGCCGAACGGCGGCTACCGCGACGACAGCCGGCTCGCCGCGCGCGACGACGTGCTGGCCTTCACCAGCCTCACCCTCACCCACGACCTCTGCGTCTACGGGAGCCCGGTGGTCGAGCTGGCGCACGGCGCGGACAACCCCCACGTCGACCTGTTCGTCCGGGTGAGCGAGGTCGACTTCAAGGGCCGATCGAAGAACGTCAGCGACGGCTACCGGCGGCTGGACGCCGCCGCCAAGAACGCAAAGAACTCGAAGAAAACCCTCCGCATCGAGCTCGACGGCGTCGCCCACCGCTTCCGCGCCGGCTCCCGCATCCGGGTGCTGATCGCCGGCAGCTGGTTCCCCCGTTACGCGCGCAACCTGGGCACCGACGAGCCGATCCTGACGGGCCGGCAGTCCAGGCCGGCCACCCACACCGTGCGCTACGGCCGCTCCCGGCTGCTGCTGCCCGTCGGCCCGCTCGACCTGTCAGCCAACGGCGCGGCGGACGCGGGCGGCGACCTCGGCTAGCGCCGCGTCGTCATGAACGGGCGCCCCGAACGGCGCCCGCACGGGCAGCTCCACCCAGCTCTTGCAGCCCCCGTAGTCGGGTGCGCGGGTGATGTCCACCGGCTCGGCCAACGGATGCACCGACACCACCAGCACCGCCAGCTTGTGCTTCGGGCGGAAGTCCAGCCGGTCGGCGCGCACCGACTCGGCGGTCCAGATGTGCAGGTCCTCGATCGACGGCAGGCCCTCGGGCTGGTTAACCGGCACCGCCGCAACGACTTTCGCCGCCGCCCGGATCACCAGGCGATCCTCGGCGCTGTCGGCGGCGGCCGCCTCGAGCAGGTCGCGATGCTCGGGCCGGACGCGCTCCGCGTGGCTGTGCGCGACCGTCGGGAACAACAGGAACTCGTCGGCGGCCAGCTCGAAGCGCTTCTCCCCGATGCCGCCCTTGCGCAGCAGCACCCGCTGCCGCCCGTCCAGCAGGGCGTGCACCGCCGCGCTCCACTCCTTCAGCGCGGGCGTCGCGGTTCCGGTGGTGGTCGTCTGCGTCATTGCGCGTTCTCGAGGCGGGCGATCACTGCGGGCCGGCGCAGCGGCGGGACCGTCTTGGGCGGCTGCCGTCGCGGGGGCAGCGCCGCCAACAACCGCGTCGTCGTCTCGGTCACCTCGGCGACGGCGGCTTCGAACGCCTCGGCGTTGATCGCCGACGGGTGGGTGATGCCGCTGACCTTGCGGACGTACTGGCGCGCCGCCGCCGCGATTTCCTGCGGCGTGGCCGCGGGCTGCAAGCCCCTCAGCTCGGTGATGTTCCGGCACATGGGATCCACGATAGGCGCCGCGAGTCACCCTCTACGGTGAACACATGACCGATGACATCCTGCTGATCGAGACCGACGAGCGGGTGCGCACCCTGACCCTCAATCGGCCGCAGTCCCGCAACGCGCTGTCCTCCGCGCTGCGGGATCGGTTCTTCGGGGCCCTCGCCGACGCGGAAACCGACGACGACGTCGACGTCATCATCGTCACCGGCACCGACCCGGTGTTCTGCGCGGGCCTGGACCTCAAGGAGCTGGGGGGTTCCTCGGCTCTTCCGGACATCTCCCCGCGGTGGCCACCGCTGAGCAAGCCGGTCATCGGTGCGATCAACGGCGCCGCGGTGACCGGCGGACTGGAGCTGGCCCTGTACTGCGACATCCTGATCGCCTCGGAGAACGCCCGGTTCGCCGACACCCACGCCCGCGTGGGCCTGCTGCCCACCTGGGGGCTGAGCGTGCGGCTGCCGCAGAAGGTGGGCGTCGGCCTGGCCCGGCGCATGAGCATGACCGGGGACTACCTGTCGGCGGCCGACGCGCTGCGCGCCGGGCTGGTGACCGAGGTGGTGCCGCACGAGGCGCTGTCGGGCACCGCCCGCGCCGTGGCGGCGTCGATCGTCGGCAACAACCAGGACGCGGTGCGGGCGCTGCTGGCGTCCTATCACCGGATCGACGACGCGCAGACCAGCGCGGGCTTGTGGCAGGAGGCGATGGCGGCCCGCCGGTTCCGGACCAGTGGCGACGACATCGCCGCCAACCGCGAGGCGGTGCTGCAGCGCGGCCGGGCCCAGGTCCGTTAGCCGGCCGAACTGATGACGCAATTCCCGCCGCCTCAGCGGCGCGGACGAGCGACCGCGGACACCGTCGCGACCGTGCTGCTCTTCGTCGTGCAGCTGGTGGTCAGTGCCGGGGCGTTCGCCCTGGCATTGTTGTCCTCGATGTGGTTGATGCTGCCGATATGCAGCGATAACTGCGACAGCCCCGGTGTCACCCACTTCGTCCACCGCACCTTCGCCGGGACGGTCGTCATCGTCGCCGGAATAGCCGGGGGACTGCTGGTGTCATGCGTCGGGGCGCTGGTCGCGGGTGCTCGCCGACGCCCCGGGATGTGGAAATGGCCGGCGTTAGGCCTGGTCATGGCCCTCGGGTCCGTTTTGATCGCCGCTGGTTTATGGGTGAACTGAGGTCAACCCATACGATCAGCTGATGCGTACGGTCGTCGACGTCACCGTGAGGGTCCTGGTGGGCGTTCTGGCGCTCGCGTTCGCGCTCGCGGGGCCCGCGTTGCCGCGCGCGGCCGCGCTGCCACCGGCGGGCTTTCCCAGTCTGGACGGTTTCGCCCCGGTCCCGGCGGACGGCTACGTGGCCAGCTCCGGGCCGGGCACCCCGCCCCGAATCAGTTTCTCCACCCCGTACTCGCTGGCGTGCGACTTCTACGGCGGGCCGGCGCCCGCGCCGCAGCCGTCACAGGACATCAAGTGCAAGGGCGACATGCCCGGGATCGACGACGTTCCCGTCCTCGGCGGGCGCCCGCACCCGGGCGACTGCCTGGTGGGTTCCGCTGAGTTCAAGGGGCCGGGCTACCAATTGAGCCGCATGTCCTACGGCGGATGCGACGGCAACCCCGCGGCCCTTCCCCCGGGCGGCAAGTTGCTCGGAGTGGGCCAGAAGCTGACGTACCTGAACGTCACGTGCGCCGTCGGCGCCGACAACCTGGTGGCCTGCCTGGACACCACCAGCGGCGACCACGGATTCGTGCTGCAGCGCGCGGGCAGCTGGGCGTTCTAGCCCAACGGCGTCCTAGCCCAGGGCACTGCGCAGCGAAGCCACCGCGTCCTCGATCGGGCCGCTCGTCGAATAGCCGGCGGCCAGCCGGTGACCGCCCCCGCCGAACGCGGACGCGACCGCCGCCAGGTCCACCTCGGCCTTGGCCCGCATCGACACCGACCACTGCAGCGGGTCGACCTCCTTGAACACCGCGGCCACCTCCGCCTGCTGCGTGGTGCGCACGATGTCGACGATGCTCTCGACTTCCTCGGGACGCGAACTGATCCAATCCTGGTGTCGGACAACCGCGTACACCAGCCCCCGACCACCGGCGGCGTCGGGCAGCAGGTGCGCGGAGCCCAGCACGCGGGAGAGCAGCGGCAGCCAGTCGAAGGGGTGGCTGTCCATCAGCGTCCGGCTGATCGCCGCGTTGTCCACGCCCGCCTCCACCAGCCGGGCCGCCAGCCGAAGGGCGCGGGCGGTGGCCCAGCGGAAGGACCCGGTGTCGGTGGTCAGCCCGGCATAGATGCAGTGCGCGACGTCCGGTTCGATCGGCTTGTCCCACGCGTCGAGGATGTCGGCGATCAACATCGTGGTCGAATCCGCCGACACGTCAACGAAGTTCGCGGTGCCGAACAGCTCGTTGGAGGCGTGGTGGTCGATCACCAGCGATTCGCGGCCCGGACCGGCCAGCTCGCTCAGCGCGCCGAGCCGCTTGACGCTCGGAACGTCAACGGTGACAACCAAATCGACGTCGCGCCGCATCGCGTCCGCGGCCACCAGCAATCCACAGCCGGGCAGCGAGGCCAGCGACTCGGGCAGCGTCGCGGGCTCGGCGAAACCGACCTCGACGCTTTTGCCGCACTTGTCCAGCACCAAGGCCAGCGCCAGCCCGGCGCCGATGGTGTCGGCGTCGGGGTGGACGTGGGCGACCACCGCGATGGTTTCGGCGGCGGAAAGCAATTCGACCGCACCGCGGGCGTCGACGCGTGCCCCGGCTGCCGCGGCGCGGGACAGCTCAGTCTTCGCGTCGGTCGCCGTCACCGGTGTCCTCGTCGCTTGCCCCGCTGGGACGGTAAGGATCGGCATCCCCGGCCGGCTTGGCCCCCGATCGGACGCGCGCCAGGTCCGCGTCCGCGGCGCGGGCGCGCGCCAGCAACTCGTCCATCCGCTGCACGGTGTCCAACGTGGTGTCGCGGCTGAAGGTCAGGGTCGGCGTGAAGCGCACACCGGTGCCCGCCCCCACCATGGTGCGCAGCGCGCCCTTGGCCCGCTCCAGCGCGGCCGCCGCGGCGGCGTAGTCCGGCTCGTCGTCCAGGGTGCGGCCCATCACGGTGTAGAACACCGTCGCATCGTGCAGGTCGGCGGTGACCTTCGTGTCGACGATGGTCACCCCGTCGAGCCCCGGATCCTTGATCTCGAATTCGATCGCCGATGCGACGATCGTGTTGATGCGTTTGGCCAGTCGGCGCGCCCGGGCGGGGTCGGCCATTATGAATTCACCGCCTTCTCCTCATCACTTCGTTCTGCATCGTCGGCGGCGGTATGAATTCACCGCCTTCTCCTCATCACTTCGTTCTGCATCGTCGGCGGTGGCGGTCAGGCGCGCTCCTTCTGCACGAGCTCGTAGGACTCGATGATGTCGCCTTCCTTGATGTCGGAGTAGCCCAGCGTCATACCGCACTCGAAGCCCTCCCGCACCTCGGTCACGTCGTCCTTCTCCCGGCGCAGCGAGTTGATCGTGAGGTTTTCGGTGACCACGACGTTGTCCCGCAACAAGCGGGCCTTCGCGTTGCGCCGCACCACCCCGGAGCTGATCATGCAGCCGGCGATGATGCCGACCTTGGAGGACCGGAAGATCGCGCGGATCTCGGCGCGACCCAGCTCCTGCTCCTCGTAGATCGGCTTGAGCATGCCGCGCAAGGCCTTCTCGATGTCGTCGATCGCCTGGTAGATCACCGAGTAGTAGCGGATCTCCACACCCTCGCGGTTGGCCAGCTCCGTCGCCTTGCCCTCGGCGCGCACGTTGAACCCGATGATCACCGCGTCCGACGCCGACGCCAGGTTGACGTTGGTTTCGGTGATGCCACCGACGCCACGGTCGATGACGCGCAGTTCCACCTCGTCGTCGACCTGGATGCCCATCAGGGCCTCCTCGAGCGCCTCGACCGTACCGGCGTTGTCGCCCTTGAGGATCAGGTTCAGCTGGCTGGTTTCCTTCAGCGCCGAGTCCAGGTCCTCCAGGCTGATGCGCTTGCGGGACCGCGCCGCCAGCGCGTTGCGCCTGCGGGCGCTGCGCCGGTCGGCGATCTGGCGAGCGATGCGGTCTTCGTCGACGACCAGGAAGTTGTCACCGGCGCCCGGGACCGACGTGAAGCCGATGACCTGCACCGGCCGCGACGGCAACGCCTCCTCGACGTCGTCGCCGTGCTCGTCGACCATGCGGCGAACCCGACCGTACGCGTCGCCGGCCACCACCGAGTCGCCGACGCGCAGCGTGCCGCGCTGCACCAGCACCGTCGCGACCGGGCCGCGGCCGCGGTCCAGGTGCGCCTCGATCGCCACGCCCTGGGCCTCCATGTCGGGGTTGGCCCGCAGGTCCAGGGCCGCGTCGGCGGTCAGCAGCACCGCCTCTTCGAGCGCTTCGATGTTCGTGCCCTCCTTCGCCGAGATGTCGACGAACATCGTGTCGCCACCGAAATCCTCGGCCACCAAACCGTATTCAGTGAGCTGTGCCCGGATCTTGGCCGGGTCGGCGCCCTCCTTGTCGATCTTGTTGACGGCCACCACGATCGGCACGTCGGCCGCCTGCGCGTGGTTGATGGCCTCCACCGTCTGCGGCATCACGCCGTCGTCGGCGGCGACCACCAGGATGGCGATGTCGGTGGCCTTCGCGCCGCGGGCACGCATGGCGGTGAACGCCTCGTGTCCCGGGGTGTCGATGAAGGTGATCAGCCGCTCGTTGCCGTCGAGGTCGACCGAGACCTGGTAGGCACCGATGTGCTGGGTGATGCCACCGGCCTCGGCCTCACGCACGCTGGCGTTCCGGATCGTGTCCAGCAGCCGCGTTTTACCGTGGTCGACGTGACCCATCACGGTCACCACCGGCGGCCGGGTCTGCAGGTCTTCCTCGCCGCCCTCGTCCTCGCCGTAGGTCAGGTCGAACGACTCCAGCAGCTCGCGGTCCTCGTCCTCCGGGCTGACGACCTGGACGACGTAGTTCATCTCGCTGCCCAGCAGCTCGAGCGTCTCGTCGCCGACCGATTGGGTGGCCGTCACCATCTCGCCGAGGTTGAACAACGCCTGCACCAGCGAGGCCGGGTTGGCGTTGATCTTGTCGGCGAAGTCGGAGAGCGACGCGCCGCGGGCCAGCCGGATCGTCTCGCCGTTGCCGTGCGGCAACCGCACGCCGCCGACGACCGGCGCCTGCATGTTCTCGTATTCGGCGCGTTTCGCCCGCTTGGACTTGCGGCCGCGTCGGGGCGCACCCCCGGGACGGCCGAACGCGCCGGCCGCGCCGCCGCGCTGACCGGGGCGGCCGCCGCCGCCACCGCCGCCACCGGGACGGCCTCGAAAACCTCCCGCACCGCCGCCACCCCCGGGCGGGGCCCCAACTCCACCACCGCCGCGGTAGTTGCCACCGCCGCCGTCACGACCGCCGGGGCCGCCGGGGCGCCCACCGCCGGGCCGCGGCGCACCGGGCCGGGCCGGGCGGCCCTGACCGGCGGCGCCGCCGGGACGGGGCGGCATGTTGCCGGGCGAAGCGCCGGGACGCGGCGCACCGGGCCGGGGCGCCCCGGGGCGGGGCACCGGGCGCGGGATCGGCCGGTCGACGGGCTGCGCGGACGAGAACGGGTTGTTGCCGACGCGCGGGGTGCGCACGCCGGGCTTCGGCGCCGGACCGGGGCGCGGACCCGGCGTCATGCCGGGTTGGGGTCCGGGCTGGCCGGCCGGCTGGCCGGGCGCGGGCGGCTTCGGCTGCCCGGGCTGTCCCGGTGAGGGGCGGCCGGGCACCGGCCCGGGACGGGCCGGCGCTTCGGTGGGCGCGGCCGGGGCGGCCTGCGCCGTGGCCGTCGTCGCTGCGCCGGCGGCCTCGCCGTTGCCGATGGCCTTGTCGAGTGCCTGGTCGAGCGATTTGTCCGGTCCCCGGACGGGAGCCTTGGCGGCCGCCTTGGCCGCGGTCTTCTGGGGAGCCGCCTTGCCGCCCCCGAAGGATTCGCGCAGTCGACGAGCGACCGGCGCCTCCACCGTTGACGATGCGGATTTTACGAATTCGCCCTGTTCATTCAGCCGGGCGAGGACTTCCTTGCTGGTGACACCGAGTTCCTTAGCCAACTCGTGTACGCGGGCCTTACCTGCCACTACATCTCCTGTCTATGAGGCGACAGTCGTGGGGCCGCGCCTCGGGTTTAGCTATGACGCATGGTCATCGGGACTTCACGGTGTGCTCATGTTCTTTGCTGCCTCTTCTGTTGGTGCCGAGACGATCGGGCGCGCCTAGAGACTCTAGGTGCTCGACCACCGCGGACACGTCCGGGGAACCGGCGATGCGCAGCGCTCTGGTGAAAGCCCGCCGCCGAATCGCCTGTTGCACGCACTGCGATGCGGGATGCAGCCACGCACCCCGCCCCGGCAGGCTACTCCTGGTGTCAACGATCACGGCATATTCGCCGTTCCCGCGCGACACAGCCACTACGCGAAGCAGTTCGACGACCAACTCTCGCTTCCGGCACCCGACACACGTCCGGACGGGTCCGTCCACACGCCTGTGCGCCGAGACCGAAGGCTCACGCTGGATCACGGCTCAGTCTAGCGTCACTTACCCGATCGTCAGAACCGCCCGACGGTGCTGGGCGCTCTCCCCCGCGGCCGCCCTGGCGGGCGGGGTTGCTGCGCTAACGCTCGTGCGCCATCGGATGGGTGGCGCCGTGTTCGGGGTGAGCTTGCGAATGCGCCTCGGAACCACCCGGCGTATCGCCGCGGATGTCGATGCGCCACCCGGTGAGGCGGGCGGCCAACCGCGCGTTCTGGCCCTCCTTGCCGATGGCCAGCGACAGCTGGAAATCGGGCACCACCACGCGGGCGGCCCGCGCGCTCTGGTCGATGATCGACACGGAGACCACCTTGGCCGGTGACAGGGCGTTGGCGACGAAGCGCGACGGGTCGTCGTCGTAGTCGATGATGTCGATCTTCTCCCCGGACAGCTCGCTCATCACGTTGCGGACCCGCTGTCCCATCGGGCCGATGCAGGCCCCTTTCGCGTTCAGGCCG
Organism: Mycobacterium sp. E3305; assembly: GCF_001666785.1. Classification (NCBI taxonomy): domain Bacteria; kingdom Bacillati; phylum Actinomycetota; class Actinomycetes; order Mycobacteriales; family Mycobacteriaceae; genus Mycobacterium; species Mycobacterium sp. E3305. The sequence goes on from NZ_LZJA01000261.1 coordinate 11,895, forward strand.
GGAACATTGGATTTCACCGCGATCTTGGAGCGATGGCCGGCCTCGCGCGCGACCGCGACGATCTCGACCGAGCCGTCGGCGATCTCGGGAACCTCCAGGGAGAACAGCTTGCGCACCAGGTTCGGATGCGTCCGCGACAGCGTGATCATCGGCTCACGGGCGCCGCGGGTCACACCGATCACGTAGCACCGCACCCGGTTGCCGTGTTCGTAGCTTTCGCCGGGGACCTGTTCGGCCGCCGGGATCACGCCCTCGGAGGCCTTGGTTTCGGTGCCCATCCGCACCACCACCAGACCGCGGGCGTTGGCGCGGCTGTCCCGCTGGATGACGCCCGCGACGATCTCCCCCTCGCGGGTGGAGAACTCGCCGTAGGTGCGCTCGTTCTCCGCGTCCCGGAACCGCTGCAGCATGACCTGCCGCGCGGTGGTCGCCGCGATGCGGCCGAAACCCTCGGGGGTGTCGTCCCATTCGCTGATGACGTTGCCGTCCTCATCGGTCTCGCGGGCGACGACCTTCACGACACCGGTCTTGCGGTCGATCTCGATGCGGGCGTCGTTCTGGTGGCCCTCGGTGTGCCGGTAGGCGGTGAGCAGCGCCGACTTGATCGTCTCGAGTAGCTCGGTGACCGAGATGCCCCGATCCACCTCGATGGCATGCAGCGCCGCCATGTCGATGTTCATCAGCGCCGCTCCTTCCTGTCGGCCTGGCCCGCCAAGTCCAGCTCCGCCTGGGCGGGGGGCGAAAACTCCACCTGGACAACGGCTTTGGCGATATCGGCGAGCGGAATGTCGCGCACCCGGTAGTCACGGCCTTCGCGGACCACCAGGGCGACCGCGTGATCGTGGGTCTCGCCGACGCGCCCCGTCAGCCGCGAACCGTCCGACAGGTCCACGTCGACCTTCCTGCCACGGGCGCGGCGGAAGTGTTTGGCACTGGTCAGCGGGCGGTCCACGCCCGGCGAGCTCACCTCGAGCACATACCGGTCCCGGATGCCGTCCATGCCGTCCAGCAAAGTCGACGCTGAGCGCGACAGCGTCGCGATGGTGTCCAGGTCGAGCGCGTCGTCACCGTCGGCGACCACCATGATCCGCGGGGGGCGCGTCCGGGCGTCGATGACCACGTCTTCGATCTCGTATCCGGCGCGCGCGAACTCATCACCGAGTAGCTCGATCACCTGCGTCTGCGAAGGTAGCCCGGTGGTCACGGCGAGCTCCTCATCTTGAGTTGTCCGGTCAGCTGGAGGGTGTCGCCGCCCCGTGGTTTGGGGGCGGCTCCAGTGTCCTGGCGGAACGCGAGGGCTGCCGTTCCGCGAGAGCCAGCTATCAACGATACGCCAGGAATCGCCTCTGACGACCCGATCGCGCCTGGCTTCGTAACCGCCGCCGCGCCGATGGCAGGATGTGGTTGTGGCTAGCGCAGTTCCCCCCGTCAACCGGCGTGGTGTGCTCGCCGGCGGCG
>NZ_LZJA01000262.1:0-6321 GCF_001666785.1 Mycobacterium sp. E3305
GGCCGCGGCGACGAGCGATGAGTTCGGCCGGGAGCGGGGGCGGCATCCACTGCGCCATGCAAACAAGGTAACCACGGTGATGTGGGCGGGTCGATAGTCAGATGTGACTATCGTGGAATGCCTCGGAAATGCTCGGTTGTGGTCATGACGCGCGGCTCGCCGGCCTCGTAACGTCGCGGCATCAACACCCGCGAGCAAACAAGGAGGTGTGAGCGATGAGCCTCACAACCGCAACCGATGATTTCCGGGCCCGGCTCGGCTCGCAGGTGATCCTGCCGGACGATCCCGCCTACGACGACGCGCGCGCGCTGCACAACGCCATGATCGACAAGCGGCCGGCGGTGATCGCCCGCTGCCAATCGGCCGGCGACATCGCGGGCGCGCTCGAATTCGCCCGGAGCTCGAACCTGCCGGTAGCCGTCCGCGGCGGCGGCCACAACGGACCCGGGTTCGGTTCGGTCGACGGCGGCCTCGTCATCGATCTGTCGCTGATGAACCGCGTCGACGTCGACCCCGAACGGCGCACCGCCCGGGTGCAAGGCGGCGCGACGTGGGCGCAGGTCGACGGCGCCACGCACGCTCATGGTCTGGCGACGCCGACCGGCATCATCTCGACCACCGGTGTCGGCGGCCTGACCCTCGGCGGCGGCCACGGGTACCTCACCCGCAAGCACGGCCTCACGATCGACAACCTGTTGGAGGCCGAAGTGGTGCTGGCCGACGGCAACGTGGTGACGGCATCGGAATCCGAGCATCCCGACCTGTTCTGGGCGCTGCGCGGTGGCGGGGGGAACTTCGGCGTGGTCACCTCGTTCACGTTCCGCCTGCACCCGGTCCACACGGTGATCTGCGGCCCCACGGCGTGGCCCTCGTCGCACACCGCCGACATCCTGTCGTGGTACCGGGACTTCATGCCCGCGCAAGACGAGGACCTGTACGGATTCTTCGCGGCCATGACGGTCCCGCCGGTGGCGCCGTTCCCCGAGGCGTTCCACCTGCACAAGGCCTGCGCCGTGATGTGGTGCTACACGGGTGATCCCGCGGGCGCCGAAGAAGCGTTCGCGCCGATCCGCCAGATGGAACCCGCCTTCGACGGCCTGGGCGCCGCCCCCTACCCGGCGCTGCAGTCGACCTTTGATGGCCTGTATCCCAAAGGGCTGCAATGGTATTGGCGCGGCGACTTCGTCCGCACCCTCCCCGACGCATCGGTCGAGGTCCACGCCCGCTTCGCCGAGGAGCTGCCGACCATGCACTCCACGATGCACCTGTACCCCATCGACGGTGCGGTGCACCGCGTCGGCCAGACGGACACCGCGTGGGCGTACCGGGACGTGAACTTCTCGCAGGTGATCGCGGGGGTCGACCCGGACCCGGCTAACGCGGAGCTGTTGAAACGCTGGACCGTCGACTACTGGGACGCAACGCACCCGTACTCGGCAGGCGGTGCCTACGTGAACTTCATGATGGACGAGGGCCAGGAGCGGGTGCGGGCGACCTATGGCCCGAATTACCAGCGGCTCACCGAGATCAAGGCGCAATACGACCCGGACAACGTCTTCCACATCAACCAGAACATCCGGCCCGCGAGGTAGCGCGGCACTTCTAGCGGAAGGCACCTCTTGATCAGTCGGGACGTCGACGCCGACGCGGTGGCCGACTTGGCGGTGTCTCCACCCCGAGCCGCGTTGGCCGCGACCGTTGACGACGAAATTCATGTCCTGCCCGTGCATGTGAGCCTGGAGACCCCCGCCGACCCCACGCGATCGCCGCGCGTCGTCCGGGTCCCGGATGGCGGCCCAGATCTCGCCGGACGCAACGTGGTTGTGCTCGCCGACGACGGACCGCAGTGGTTTCGGCTGCGTTCGTTGACCGTCAGAGGAATGGCCGAGGCGATGGGTGCTCGCGCATATCGGATCGTGCCAGATCGGATCGTGGCCTGGGACTACGGTTCGCTTCGCGAGGTACCGGCGTCGCGCGTGCCTTCGGACCGGCGGAATGCGTTTTCTGGGGTTGACCAGACGAACGGTATCAGCCCCCTGAGGTCCCCGGAACTTACTGCGGCGCTGAAAGATTCGCGGGTCGTGGTGGTCGCCACCCGGTCAAGGAAGGGCACGCCATTCGCGGTTCCGCTGTGGCTCGTTCCGCACGGCGGCCGCATCTATGCGACGACGTCGGCGTCGTCGTGGACGGTGGGGAATGTGATTGCCACGTCGGAAGTGGCCTTATTGTTCGGCGGTGAGCGCACGGGCGACCCCGGCCGGCTCCTCGTGCGAGGACATGCCCGTGCGGTCCTCGGGGCGCCGCCGCCCGTAGTGATCGCCCGGATCGCTTGGCGCTACTACCTGAAACCGGAGTTCGCGGCAGTCGAGCTGATGCATGCACGCCTGTGGGCGCTGCGACTGCGGTACTACCTCCAGTCGCGGGCCGCGTACGTTGTGATCACGCCCGAGGCGGCGACTGGAGGCCGGGTGCCGTAGGCGACACGAGCGGGGAAGCAAGCCGCCGGGCGCGGGGCGTCGCGCCGGATTATCGTCATCCCATGGATGATCCGCAGGTCTACCGCCGTCTCGCCCTGCTGGAGCAGCAGGTGCGCCTGCTGTCCGAAAGGCTCGAGCTCCCGTGCCCGACGTTCGGCAGCAACGCGGGCGCCACCGCGCCGGGCGCATTCGAGAACGGTGTGCCCGCGGAAGTCGTCGGCCTCGCCCGGTCCGGCAACAAGATCGCCGCGATCAAGCTGTACCGGGAGCTGACCGGCGCGGGCCTGCGCGAGGCGAAGGAAGTCGTCGACCCGCTTTAGGGCATCGACCGAGGTGATGCGACCTCGAAACGGTGGGGGGAAGGGCCGGTAGCCTCATCGCCCGCGGCGCGATGGAGGACAACGAGATGCCCGAGGGCGTGCAACGCGGATTACGCTCGGGCGCAAACGGATTCGTGGAGTTCGGCAGGCACGAAAGCGCCATCGGGCATTTTCATGCCCCGCTTGATGGGCGCCTCGCCGTGATCGCCGGGCGCTAGGGCGTCTTGAGAAAGACGTCGTTGAGCGTGACGGTGCGCAGGTTGCGCGAGCGGATGACGTCGACCAGCTGCGGATAGACGTGGGTCACCGGCGGGTGATTGAGGTGTCCGATGACGATGGCCTGCGGGGTGAAGTACTGATCCGCCATCTGGACGATGTATTCCTCGGTGATCAACGTCGAATCCGACAGCGACCCCGACCACAACGTCGGCACCGTATAGCCCAGGTCGGCGGCGATGGCGTCGACGACTGCGTTGCGCTTCGCGTACGGCGGGCGCCAATACGGCTTTGCCCCGACCCCGTACGTCTTCTTGAGGAACTCGTCGTTGCGGGTGAGCTGCTGGGCGATCTGGTCCTTCGGCAGCGTCGTCAGATCGGGGTGCGACCACGTGTGGTTGCCGAGTTGGATCTGCCCGCTGTCGACCAAGGGCCGCAGCATGTCCGCGTTCTCGGTCCAGGAGTCATAGGTGCCGTTGACGAAGTAGGTCAGTCGCACACCGGTGTCTTTGGCGAACTGCGTGTAGGCGCGCACCACCTCGCTGTTGACGCCGTCATCGACGGTCAGCGCGAGCAGGTCGCCGTCGCCGGGAATCTTCGTCAGCGCGCCCCCACCGGGCAGCGGGATGCGCGCGCTCGACGGCGGCGGCGGCAACAGGGCCGCCGGGGCGGCGGGTCCCGAAGTCGCCGCGGAATCCGCGGGTACGTCCGCGAAGGTTCGCGGCTGCGGGTCCACCACCAACCGCGCGGCGCCCACGCCGGCGACGACCGACGCGGCGAGCGAACCCAGGAACTGACGGCGATTCATCGCCGGCAGACGAAGGCCCGGAGCGAAGGCGCCCGACTGAACCCGTCGGTGGCTGCGCCGCGGCGCGGGCCGGGCCGACCCCCGGAGGGGTCGTCCGTCGCGCAGAAAATCCTCAGCCATCAGCAGCGAACCGTACCACTACCAGGGCGAACATTTCGGAGGCGTTACGGGAGGGTCACCTGTGAATTTTGTGATCAGTGTGGTTCACCGCCGCCGTGCTGGGGCAGCTGTACCGGCTCGGCCGCGGGCGTCCCCAGCGTTGAGGCCAGCCAGGGCAGCGCGGCTGCGAACGCCTGGGCGGCAAACGGCCAGTCATGCTTGCCCGGCTGACTGACCACGGCGCACGAGATGCCGTTCGCCGAGGCGGCCCCGCAGAGCGCGTTGGCGGCGGCGTCCTGGCCTTCCGGGTTGGCGGCGGGGTCGGTGCCGGCGGCGCCGGAGGTGGGGTTGGCTTCCTCGGCGACATTGCGCGGTTCGGACGACCCCGGGACGTCGAACCACCCCGACAGTCCGGTGTACCGACCATGCCGCGCGATCACCGTGAGCGGGTCGAAGCCGGCCCAGGCGGTTCGGTTGCCGTCGAACAGCTTGGCAATCGTTTGATCCCTGGGGCCCACGTTGGGGCTGCGGTCACCGGCGATGTCGACGAACGCGCTGAACAATTCGGGGTGCATCACGGCCAGGTCGACCGCGCAGGTGCCGCCCATCGACCACCCGGCGACGCCCCAGTTGGCTCGATCGGCGCTGACGGCGAAGTTCGACACCATGAACGGCACGACGTCCTTGGTCAGGTGGTCGGCGGCGTTGCCGCGGCTGCCGTTGACGCACTCGGTGTCGTTGTCGAACGAGCCGGTGGGGTCGACGAACACCAGTACGGGGGAGAAGCCGCGATGCGCGGCGGCGAAGTTGTCGATGGCGGTGAAGGCGCCGCCTGGGCCCAGCCAGTCGGCCGGGGTGTTGAAGGCGGAACTGATCATCATGACCGCCGGCAAGCGGGGTGGCGGATTGCTGTTGAACCATGCGGGCGGCAGGTAGACCAATTCCCGGCGGTGGCGGAAATGGGAGGCGTTGTCGTCGATGTCGACCGGCACCACCACGCCCTTGCTCGGCCTGGTCCCGGCGACCTGCATTTCGGTCACGCGCAGGCGGTCGATCTGGTCGGGCAACGGCACCGAGGTCAGCTGGTTCCACGCGGCGAGCGCCGTCGGGAAGTAACCCACCCAGCTGTTGAGGGCCAAACTCGCGCACAGCGCGCACAGCGGGATGGACAGCACCGCCACCCCCCGGCGCCACCAGCGCGCGCCCGGCCAGCCCACCAGGAACACCGCGGCGGCCAGGCCGGTCGCCGCGATCCACAGCCACAGCGTCGTCGGCGCCGGGTCACCGGCCACGCCGAGCGACGTGATGTACCAATACGCGAGCGCGGTCGTCGCGACGGCGGCGATCACGGCCATCGGCAGCACCCGCTTGAGCCACCGCCGGGCACGCCACTGGATCGCGATGATCAGCAACAGCAGCGTCAGCGCCTGCACGGTCGGCGGGAACCAGCCATGCAGCAAGGACAGTCGTCCGAAGAATTGGTCCAACGGTCGTTGCCTTTGCTGAGTCGATCGCTGCGCGGGGGCGGACCCGTGGTCTTTTCGAACGCGGTGGGTCGGGAACAACTATCCCACACCCGTCCCACCGGCCCGCCCGCCGTCGCGGCGTGTGAGGGTGGCCGTTAGGAGGCTGTGACGCTGGTGAAAGTGCGCAGCCGCAGGCTGTTGGCGACCACGAAAACGCTGGAAAACGCCATCGCGGCGCCCGCGAGCATCGGGTTGAGCGCGCCGAGCGCGGCGAGTGGGATCGCGGCGATGTTGTAGCCGAAGGCCCAGAACAGGTTGGCCTTGATGGTGGTCAGCGTGCGCCGGGACAGCCGGATCGCGTCGACGGCGGCGCGGAGGTCACCTCGGGTGACGGTGAGGTCGGCGGCTTGGATGGCGACGTCGGTGCCGGTGCCCATGGCCACCCCGAGATCGGCGGTCGCCAGGGCTGCGGCGTCGTTGACGCCGTCGCCGACCATCGCGACGACCTTGCCTTCGGCCTGCAACCGCTTGATGGCGGCGACCTTGTCGGTGGGCATCATTTCGGCGATCACCTGCGCGATGCCCACCTCGTCGGCGATGCGCTCCGCCACGCCCCGGTTGTCGCCGGTCATCAGGATCGGTGTCAGGCCCAGCCCCTTGAACCGCCGAACCGCTTCCGCGCTCGTCGGTTTGACCGTGTCGGCGACGATCAGGACCCCGCGGGCCCGGCCGTCCCAGCCGACGACGACCGCGGTCTTGCCCTCGGCCTCGGCGCGGTCCTTGACCGCCGACAGCTCGTCGCCCAGCGGCTGGCCGCAATCGGCCAGCAGGCTGGCGCGCCCCAGGACGACGGCGTGGCCGTCGACGATGCCCCGCACGCCGTTGCCCTCGGAACTGGTGAATCCCTCGGCCGCGGGCAGCCGGCCCAGCTCGGC
>NZ_LZJA01000263.1:0-826 GCF_001666785.1 Mycobacterium sp. E3305
CCCGACCGACCCGCATACCCACACGCCACACCCCGACCCGCCACATACAACTCACCGACCACACCCACCGGCACCGGCCGGAGCCACTTGTCCAGCACGAACAGCGCCGCGCCGGGTATCGGCGAGCCGATCGGCGGTGTCCCGCTCCACGCGGCCAGCGGCCTGGTCATCGCCGCGTACATCGTGGTCTCGGTGGGGCCGTATTGGTTGACCATCACCCGCCCGGGCGCCCACCGATCCACCACCTCGGGCGGGCACGGCTCCCCACCCATCACCAGCGTCGCCACCGAGTCCAACCCCTGGGGCGACAAGGCCGCCACGGCCGACGGTGTGTGACTCAGCACGTTGACCCGCTCGCGAATCAGCATGGTGCGCAAGTCTTCTGGTGAGCGGACCACCGCGTCGGGCACGATCACCAACCGGCCGCCGTGCAACAGCGACCCGAAGATCTCCCACACCGAGAAGTCGAAGGCCAGCGAGTGACACTGCGACCACACCCGGCCCAGCGCCAGCTCGTCGTGCACCGACTCCAGCAACTGGGTGACGTTGTGATGGGTGACGGCCACGCCCTTGGGCGTGCCGGTCGTGCCCGAGGTGTAGATGATGTACGCGACGTCCCCGGACGACGGCGCCGACAGCGCGTCGGCCGATTGTGTCGCGATTTCCGGGTCGTCGAATTCGATGACCGCCAGGTCCGACCCGTCGAGCCGCGATCGCACGCCCGTGGTGGTGACGGCGGCGATCGGTAGGGCGTCGGTGAGCATGAACTCGATGCGGGCCGCCGGCAGTGCCGGGTCGATGGGCAGGTAGGCCGCGCCGGTCTTGA
>NZ_LZJA01000264.1:0-2514 GCF_001666785.1 Mycobacterium sp. E3305
AACATTAGGAGCAATCGATGGCATTTCTGACAACACAAACCGAAGAGATGCTCGCTGCAGAGCAGCTGCTGTCGGGGATCAACACCAACCTGGCGGCGCAGAACGCCGGGGCCGCGGCGGCGACCACGGTCATCGCTCCCGCCGCCGCCGACCCGGTGTCGGCCCAGCAGGCGGCGATCTTCTCGGCGTACGGCACCCAGTACCAGGCGATCGCCACCGAGGCGCAGGCGTTGCTGGATAACTACGCGCAGACCCTGGGCATCAGCTCCGGCAGCTACGGCGACACCGAGGCCATCAACGCGAGCCAGGCCGCGCTGTCGAGCGCCGCGTCGCCCATTTCCGCCGCTGCATCTACGCCGTCAAGCACTCCGCTCGACTGGCTGTCATACCTCTTGGGTAACACCGGCACCAACGGCACCAACCCGGCCATGCTCGGCGGGATCTTCGGCCTCTCGAGCAACGGCGCCAACATCGGCAACATCGGCTTCGGCAACTGGGCCTCCGCCGGTTCCGACCTGCTGGGTCTGGCCGGTGGCGGCCTGCTCGACACCTCCGCCGCCGACGCCGCCGGTTCGGCGGCCGGTGCCGCGGGCCTCGCCGACACGACGGCGCCGATGGCCGGTGGCGGCATGGCCGGCATCGGCGCGGCGCCGATGGCCTCGATGGGCTCGGCCACGATGGTCAGCAAACTGTCGGTGCCGCCGAGCTGGGCCGCTCCGGCCACCCCGGTGATTGGCACCGGCGCAGCACCGCTGCAGACCGTGGGCTGGACCGCCGCCGCCCCGCAGGCCGGCGCCGGCACGATCATCCCGGGCATGCCGGGCATGGGCGCCGCGGCGCGCAACAGCGCCGGCTTCGGCGCTCCGCGCTACGGCGTCAAACCGATCGTCATGCCGAAACCGGCGACCGTCTAGTCCCTCGTCACTGCCCTCGAAAACCTCAAATTTCTAAAGACAAAGGAACGGGAAACACAAATGGTTCTTGACTTTGCAGCAGTTCCGCCGGAGATCACCTCCTCGCTCATGTACGCGGGCGCGGGCGCCGGGCCGCTGATGGCCGCCGCGGCCTCATACGCCAACCTGGCCGCCGAGGTCAGCGCCACCGCGACCCAGTGGGAGTCGATCATCTCGTTGCTGACCACCGAAAACTGGACCGGCGGCGGATCGGCGGCGGCCGCGGCCGCGGCCCAGCCGATCATTACCTACCTGACCGAGACGGCAACGACGCTTGAGCAGGCCAGCGCGCAGGCCACGGCTTCGGCGGCCGCGTACGAGGCGGCGTTCGCGGCGACGGTGCCGCCGCCGGTGATCGCCGCCAACCGGACGCTGCTGGCCACGCTCGTCGCGACCAACTTCCTTGGGGTCAATTCGGCCGCGATCGCGGCCACCGAAGCGCAGTACGCCGCGATGTGGGCTCAGGACGCCGCCATGATGGCCGCCTACCAGGCCGCCTCTGCGGCGGCGGGTGTCTTGACTCCGGTGACGCCGCTGACGTCGACCACCAACCCGGGGGCCGCCGCGGCCGCGGACAGCACCGCGCTCGCCGCCGACTCGACGGGCGGGACGGTCCAAGCGCTGGCTCCCGTCGCCAACGCGGCGCCATTGGCCGCCACCTCCATCCCAGTGCAGAGCACGGGTCTTCTGGACTCGATTGACCAATTCATCGGCACCCCATCGGTGTTCAACGGCATCAACGGCGCCGTGAACACCGCGGCATGGTGGGTCTGCAACACCATCCCGACGGCCGTGTCCCTGGGGCACACCCTCGGCTCCGTGCCGTCGATCCCATTCGCCCTCACCGATTCGGTCACGCCGCTCGCCGGCGGCCTGGTGCCGGGCACGATGGTGGGCTCGGTGTCGGGCGCGGGAGCGTCGGCCGCCCTCGGCGAGGCCTCCGCGGTCGGCGGCCTGTCGGTGCCGGCCGGCTGGAACGCCGCCGCCCCGGCGACGTCGTTGGCCTCCTCCACCGCCCCGCTCGAGGGCTCGGGCTGGACGGCCGCGGCCGAGGCGGAGCCGGTCGCCGCGATGCCCGGCATGCCCGGCATGGCGGGCGCGGCCAAGGGCGCTGGTGCCTACGGCGCCGGGCCGCGATACGGGTTCAAGCCGATCGTCATGCCCAAGCAGGTTGTCGTCTGATGTCGGAATACCGGTACGGGAAATAAGGGGGTACATGTCACCCGTTTGAGGCGATCAGTTAACCGGTAGGCCGTAATCTGTCCATAACGCGGCCACCACCGCATCAATTGCAACTGTTAAGACTTCGAGTTTGAAGGCTTGAAAGACAAGGAGAAAGAAACATGGCAACACGTTTTATGACTGACCCGCACGAAATGCGTGCGATGGCGGGCCGCTTCGAGGTCCACGCCCAGACGGTTGAGGACGAGGCCCGCAAGATGTGGGCGTCCTCGATGAACATCGCCGGCTCGGGCTGGAGCGGTCAGGCGCAGGCGACCTCGTACGACACCATGGGCCAGGTCAACCAGGCCTTCCGCAACATCGTCAACATGCTTCACGG
>NZ_LZJA01000265.1:0-10789 GCF_001666785.1 Mycobacterium sp. E3305
GTGCTGCAGTCGGTGGTGGAGATGCAGAACGGCTACCTGCTGCTGATGCGCGTCGGCGACGGCTCGCACCTGGCCACCCTCGAACAGCTGCGCGGCGCCGGTCGCCAAACTGGCCAGGCCGGAGGCGACCGCGGCCAGCTGGTCGGCGCGCTCGCGCGGGAGATGTTCGCTGGCGGCGATGGGCAGCCCGTCCACGGAGACCAGCAGCGCATGCGCCACGCCCGGGACCTCGCGGGCGAACCGCGTCACCAGCCAGTCCAGGGAGTTGTCGGGTGCGGTCATTCCTGCTCTGGCCCCTGGGTGTCGCGGGCGTGCACCCGGCCAGTGCGCACGCCGCCGAAGTGGCTGCTGAACGAGGCTCGCACCGCCTCGGGATCGCGGGCGGCGGCCGCGTGCTGCGGTTCGCGGCCGGAGTGCAGGCCGCCGTTGGGCTCTTGGCTCTCGTCCTCGTCGGGCCGGGCCGTCCCATTGGCGGCGCCGGGCACCAGCCGGGCACCGGGCGTACGGACCGGCAGGCCGTGCTCGGCGGTGCGCGACTCGACGGGCGTGTCCTCGGCCGCCGCGGCCAGCGTCCAGCCGCGGTCCCACACCGACTGCCAGTCCAGGTCGGGGCTGTTGACCAGGTCGTGCGGATCACCGAGCATCTCCGACAGCATCCGCCGGTAGATCACGTCGTCGTCAGCGGGAGCGGCTGCGCTCTTCGGCGCGGCCGGGATCGACGGGGCGGGCGCGCTCGGCGCCGGGCTCGGCGGCTTGTCGGCGGCCGCGGCCGGCTCGTCCGCCTCCCGCGACCGCGCGGCGAAGAACGCCGACGTGTCCGAAGCGCGGACGGGCTTCGGCTCCGGTTTGGCGTCCGGGGCGCTCGCCGGGGTCCCGCCCTCCCACCACGGTGTGGGCAGTTCGCGCCGCTGCGGCAGCGGCTCGGCGGGTTCGGCGGGCACCACGGTGATGCCGCTGGAACCGGGATTGCGGCGCGGCAGCAACGTGACCGGCGGCGCCGCGGCGGGGGCGTTGCGGGCCGGCTCGGGCCGGCGTTCCTCCTCGGGCGCGGCGACCGCGGCGGCGGGCTGCGCGCCGGGCGCCGAAACCGCCCGGATCCGGGCGACTCGGGCCTGCGGCGCCGAGCCCTCGAGAATCGTTGGGGGCAGGTAGATCTCGGCGGTGGTGCCCGAGCCTTCCTCGTTGGCCGCCGGGCCGCGCAGCCCCACCCGGATGCCGTGCCGGTCCGCGAGCCGGCCGACGACGAACAGGCCCATGTGGCGGGCGTTGTCGGGGCTGACCTCGCCGCCGGCCTGCAGCCGCATGTTGGCGATGCGCCGATCGGTGTCGTTCATGCCCAGGCCGGAGTCGGCGATCCGCACCACGACTCCGCCGTCGCCGCCGCGGGCCGCCGAGACGCGCACGGGCGTCGCGGGTGGCGAATAACGCAGGGCGTTGTCGATCAGCTCGGCGAACAGGTGGATGGCGCCGCCGGCGGCGGCGCCGATCAGCGTGCTGTTGTCGGGCAGCCCGGCGATCTCGACGCGGCGGTAGTCCTCGACCTCGGAGACCGCGGCGCCCAGCACCGTCGACAGCGGCACCGGGTCGCGCTGGTCGCGCGCGAGCTGCGCGCCCGCCAGCACCAGCAGGTTGGCGCTGTTGCGGCGCAGCCGGGCGGCGAGGTGGTCCAGCCGGAACAGGCTGTCCAGGCGCTCGGGATCCTCCTCGTTGCGCTCCAGCCGATCGATGAGTGACAGCTGCTGGTCGACCAGCGAGCGGCTGCGCCGCGACATGGTCTCGAACATGTCGTTGACCAGCAGCCGCAACCGGGCCTCGTCGCCGGCGAGCAGCAGGGCCTGGGTGTGCAATTCGTCGACCGCGTGGGCGACCTGGCCGATCTCCTCCGTGGTGTACACCGGCAGCGGCTGCGGCGTCGGCTCGGCGCCGCCCGCCTTGACCCGGGCGATCTCCTCCTCGAGGTCGGTGTGGGCCACCTTGAGGGCTCCGTCGCGCAGGACGCGCAGGGGCCGCACCAGCGCGCGGGCCACCAACAGCACCACGATCAGCGCGATCACGATGGCGGACAGCACCAGGACGGCGTCGAGGATGGCGGCATTGCGCCTGTCTGCGGCCTGGGCGTGCACGGTTTTCGTCACCGCCGCGGTGGCGTCCTTGACGATCTGGTCGGCGATGTCGTCGGTGGTCTGTATCGAGCGCAGCAGGTCGGCGTTGTCGACGAGGACGCTGGCCGGGTCGGACATGATCGCCATCCGGGTCACCAGCTGCTGCTGCAGCGTCTTGGCTTCGGGCGAGCCGGCGCCGAGGACCTCGCTCATCCCGAACAGGGTCGACGGCTCGGTTCCGGCCAGGGTGATCATCGAGGTCCGCAATTGCGGCTCGGGCAGGTCGGCGCCCCGGGTGACGAGGATCTTCTGCATCGTCATCTGCCCGCGGGCCCCGACGGCACGGCTCAGGCCCTGGGTCTGGGCGCGGACCTTCTCGTCGTCGACGCGGACCGACGCGTTGATGACGTCCTCGGCCGTCAGCAGGATCGGGGCGTAGAGGGTCACCCGCTCCCGCAAACCCAGGCCGTTGTCGGTCGCCTTGTTCACCAGCATCTGACCGCCGTCGAGCAGGTTGGTCACCCCCGACCGGACTTCGGGGCTGACGTCGGTGTCGCGCAGCCGGGTGTCCAGTTCGTATTTGCGCGCCTCGAAGTTCTTCTTGGCCCCCTCCACGTCGCGCCCGGTGCTGCCCGCCAGCAGGGCGACGTCGAGGGCCGACATGTATTTGGTGATCACGGGGACCACGTCGGCGCGGGCCGCGGCCAGCCGCAGCCCGGCCGAGTTCGCCATTGCACCCTGGATGCGCAGCCCGCCGAAGACCGTTGCCAGCACCAGCGGCACCAGCACGATCGCCAGGACCTTCCACCGGACCGGCCAGTTGCTGAGCGACCAGGCCGGTGGGCGTTTGGCCGGCGCCGACTCGGCGGCGCCGGGCGGCGGGGACTCGGGGACCGCCTCGGCAGGGGTGGCCGGGCGGGCGAACATGGTCACGTCGGCACGGCCGCGCGACCGGCCGCTGCGCTGATGCTCAGCGCTCGAGAAAACGAGAGGCTCATGAGACTTCCTGCTTTATCCACCCGTGCCACGCCAGATGGGCGCGAGCGCGTCAACGTGGCAATCCGACGAGTATGACAGCCCGCGGCCCAGGTCACCAGAATCCGTACTGAGCAGACAGGCCTCTCCAAGGTGCACCGGCGCGCGGGCCGACGATCCTGGCAAACCCGCTAGGCGTGGCGCAGGACGGCGACGAGGAAATCCGACTCATCGGTGAACGGGCGCAGGTCCCAGGTGGACAGCAGCAGGTCGGGCTCGAGCCCGGCGGCCGCCGCGTCGTCGAGGAACTCGGCGAATCCGTAGTCGCGGCCCGCGCCGAAGCCGATCGCCGCCCGACCGTCGTCCCCGAGGTGGGCCCGCAGCCGGCCCAGCACCCGGCGCCGCGTGCTCGGCGCCAGGAACGTCATCACGTTGCCGGCCGACACGATCACGTCGAACGGCTCGGCGATGCCGCGGGCGGGCAGGTCGAGCTCGGCGAGGTCGCCGACGAGCCAGCGCGGCCCGGGGTGATCCTGCTCGGCCGCTTCGATCAGCGCCGGGTCGACGTCGACGCCGACGACCTGGTGACCGGCGGCGGCCAGGTACCCGCCCAGCCGGCCGGGGCCGCAGCCGGCGTCGAGGATGCGGGCGCCGCGCGGGGCCATCGCGTCCACGAAGCGCGCCTCGCCGGCCAGATCGTCACCGGCGCGGGCCATGGCGCGGAACCGCTCGATGTACCAGTGCGAATGTCCCGGATCGGCAGCGACTTTCCGCATCCAGAGGCTCTGCTCGACCATGCGACCATTATCGCGTTGTGTTCAAGCTGATGTTCTTCTCCCCACGCATCGCCCCCAACACCGGCAACGCCATCCGGACGGCGGCGGCGACCGGATGCGAATTGCACCTGGTCGAGCCGATGGGCTTCGACATGTCCGAACCCAAGCTGCGGCGGGCCGGTCTGGACTATCACGACCTGGCGTCGGTGACGGTGCATCCGTCGCTGCCGGCCGCGTGGGAGGCGCTGTCGCCGGAGCGGGTGATCGCCTTCACCTCGCACGCGCCCACCTCGTTCGCCGACGTCCGCTACCGGCCGGGCGACGTCCTGTTGTTCGGTCCCGAGCCGACCGGACTGGACGCGGCGACGCTGGCCGACGAGCACATCACCGAGCAGGTGCGCATCCCGATGCTGGCGGGGCGGCGCTCGCTGAACCTGTCCAACGCCGCGGCCGTCGCCGTCTACGAGGCCTGGCGACAGCAGGGTTACCCGGGCGCGTTCTAGCGATGAGTTCTGCGACCGACGGGAGTCAGCATTGATATGCCTACCTTCATCACCATCGGTTACGGCGACGAGGCCGGATACCACCAGTTGAGCGCGCACCGCAGACACGCCGCGCACACCCGCGACGACGAACTCAGCGCGTCCGGCGCGCTCGTCGCCCGGGCCGGAAACCCCGTGCAGGTGCGCAACCCGGACGGCGCGGGCGTGCGGATCGAGCCGGGCCCCTTCCTCCGATCGGCTCTGCCGATCGCGGGATTCGCGGTCATCGAGGCCGACGATCTCGACACGGCGATCGAGCGCGTCAGCCAGACGCCGTGTGCGGTCGCGCACGGGGTCGTCGAGGTTTGGCCTCTGCAGACCTGACTACCAGGTGTTCCAGTGGGTGAGCTGCTCGGCGGGCAGCCGCTTGGCCGGGCGGAAGTCGGTGCCCTTGGTGTAGGCGATCGGGAACAGCCCGCCCTGGCTGTACTCGTCGTACGGGATGCCCACCACGTCTGCGACCTGCTTTTCACCGTCACCGAGCAGGTGCAGCGTCGTCCAGCACGACCCCAGCCCGCGGGAGCGCAGCGCCAGGCAGAAGCTCCACACCGCCGGGAACAGCGACGCCCAGAACGACACGCCGCCCAGCGGCTGCTTCTCCTCCCGGCCGAAGATGCAGGGAATCAACAACACCGGCGCCTCGTGCATGTGCTCGGCGAGGTAGGTCGCGGAGTCGCGCACCTTGCCCATCCGCTCCCCGCGGGTGTCCCCGTCGGCGTATTCGGGCGCGGGTGAGCTCAGGTAGGCCCGGGCGTTCTTCAGGTAGACGTCGGCGATCGCCTTCTTCTTGTCCGCGTCCTCGACGAACACCCACTGCCAACCCTGCGAATTGGATCCGGTGGGCGCCTGCAGCGCCAGGTCGAGGCATTCCATCAGCACATCGCGTTCGACCGGCTTGTCGAAGTCCAGGCGTTTGCGGACCGAGCGGGTGGTGGTGAGGACTTCGTCGACGGACAGGTTGAGGGTCATGTGCTGGAGACTACCTGCGGGCCCATGAGCGGCGAACTGGCGCAAGAGGTTTCCGACGGGCCGGCGCCTCAGGCACCGAGCGTGAATCCACGGTGGGAATTGGGTCGAAATCCCGCAGCGGAGTGCACGTGCGGCGCCGTCGTCTCCGTCGCGCTCGGTCAGGTCAGGACGGGGGCGGCGGGGCCGGCTGGTCGGGCGGAATCGCCCCACCGCAACCACCGGGCGGGGGCGGGCCAGGCAGGGGTTCGTCGCCACCGACGCAGTCGTAGTAGAACTGTGGGCCGACGATCCAGGTCTTCATCCATTGGTGCCAAAACGACCCGTCGGGGTACTTCTCGCCGTCGCACACGGCCAAGTTGCCGTACCCCCATCGGCCGCCCGGGCAGAAGCCCTTCGTCATGTCGGGCTGGTGCGGGTCGGGCGGGTCGGCGCTGGCAATCGCGGTTGGAAGAGCAAGCGCCGCAACACAACCCAGCATCGCAGCGCCAAGCCGACTACGTTTGAATCTCATCTCGACTCCCTGCTTCTGGCTGACCCGCGGCGATGAGGCGATAGTTTACGACGCAAACGGATGGGTGATGTCGCTTTCTAGCGGAAATCGCGCGACTTCGAGCCGACCGCCAGGGTGATGCGCCCCAGCCGCTCGGCGACGACGGTGACTGCGCCGCTGGCGTTTTGGACCTGGCCGCGCACCAGCATCGCCGGCGCGGAGTTGGCCAGTTTGCGGTGCCGCGCCCACACCGCCGGCGTGCACAGCACGTTGACCATCCCGGTCTCGTCCTCGAGGTTGAGAAACGTCACCCCCTGTGCCGTGCCCGGGCGCTGCCGGTGGGTCACCGCGCCGGCGATCAGCACGCGGTCGCCGTCGGGCACGCCGAGCAGCTTCTCGGCGGGCACCACGCCCATCGCGTCCAGGTCCGCCCGCAGGAATTGCGTCGGATAGCTGTCCGGGGAGACTCCGGTGGCCCACACGTCGGCGGCGGCCAGCTCCAGTTCGCTCATCCCGGGCAGCGCGGGGACATGCGACGACGAGCCGACGCCGGGCAGGCGGTCCGGGCGTTGGGTGGCGGCCGCCCCGGCCGCCCACAGCGCCTCGCGCCGCGACATGGCAAAGCAGCCGAGCGCCCCGGCCGTCGCCAGCGCCTCTGTCTGCGGCACCGACAGCGGTAGCCGGGTGGTCAGGTCCAGCAGAGAAGCGAACGGGCCGTTGGCTTTTCGTTCGCCGACCAGCCGCTCGGCGAGGTCGTCACCGATGTGGCGCACCGCGCCCAGCCCGAGGCGGACCTCGGTGCCCGCGTTCTCGAGGGTGGCGTGGGCCAGGCTGGCGTTGACGTCCGGGCCGTGCACGGTCACGCCGTGCCGGCGCGCGTCGGCCACCAGCGACTGCGGCGAATAGAAGCCCATCGGCTGCGCGCGCAGCAGCGCCGCGCAGAACGCAGCCGGGTGGTGCAGCTTGAACCACGACGAATAGAACACCAGCGACGCGAAGGACAGCGCGTGGCTTTCCGGGAAGCCGAAATTGGCGAACGCCTCCAGCTTTTCGTAGGTCCGGTCGATCACCTCGTCGGGCGCGCCGTGCAGCGCACGCATGCCCTCGTAGAACCGGCCGCGCAGCCGGCGCATGCGCTCGGTCGAGCGCTTGGAGCCCATCGCTCGGCGCAACTGGTCGGCCTCGGCGGCGGAGAAGCCGGCGCAGTCGACCGCCAGCTGCATCAGCTGCTCCTGAAACAGTGGCACCCCCAGCGTCTTTCGCAGGGCGGGCTCCATCGACGGGTGGTCGTAGACCACCGGGTCCAGCCCGTTGCGCCGCCGGATGTAGGGGTGCACCGAGCCGCCCTGGATGGGCCCGGGGCGGATCAGCGCGACCTCCACCACCAGGTCGTAGAAGATCCGCGGCTTGAGCCTGGGCAACGTGGCCATCTGCGCGCGTGACTCCACCTGGAACACGCCGACGGAATCGGCGCGGGCCAGCATCTCGTACACCGCCGGCTCGGAGAGGTCGAGCCGGGCCAGGTCCACCTCGATGCCCTTGTGCTCGGCCACCAGGTCGATGGCGTAGTGCAGCGCCGAGAGCATGCCCAGCCCGAGCAGGTCGAACTTCACCAAACCGATTGCCGCGCAGTCGTCCTTGTCCCACTGCAACACGCTGCGGTTCTCCATGCGTGCCCACTCCACCGGGCAGACGTCGGCGATCGGGCGGTCGCAGATCACCATGCCACCGGAGTGAATGCCCATGTGCCGCGGCAGGTTCCGGATC
Source organism: Mycobacterium sp. E3305 (assembly GCF_001666785.1). Classification (NCBI taxonomy): domain Bacteria; kingdom Bacillati; phylum Actinomycetota; class Actinomycetes; order Mycobacteriales; family Mycobacteriaceae; genus Mycobacterium; species Mycobacterium sp. E3305. Next base: position 7,622 of record NZ_LZJA01000265.1, read on the forward strand.
TGGTTGGCCAGGTCGACCACCTGCTCGGGGATGCCCTCGACGTCGGGCGAATCGGCGAGCCCGTTCCAGTGGCTGATCTGCTTGCTCCACGCGTCCTGCTGACCCTGGGAGAAGCCCAGCGCGCGGGCCATGTCGCGCACCGCGATCCGGCCCCGGTAGGTGATGACGTTGGCGACCTGAGCGGCGTAGTCGCGGCCGTATTTGTCGTAGACGTACTGAATGACCTTCTCGCGCTGGTCGGACTCGATGTCCATGTCGATGTCGGGCGGCCCGTCGCGGGCGGGCGACAAAAACCGCTCGAACAGCAGCTCGTTGGCCACCGGGTCCACCGCGGTGACACCGAGGGCATAACAGACCGCGGAGTTGGCCGCCGATCCCCTGCCCTGACACAGGATGTTGTTCTCCCGGCAGAACCGGGCGATGTCGTGCACCACCAGGAAATAGCCCGGAAAAGTAAGCCGCTCAATGACTTTCAGCTCATGCTCGATTTGCGCATACGCGCGCGGCGCGGTGTCGGCCGGCCCGTAGCGGTCGCGTGCCCCCGCCATGGTCAGCTGCCGCAGCCAGCTGTCCTCGGTGTGCCCGGCGGGCACGTCGAAGGGCGGCAGCTGCGGGGCGATCAGCGCCAGCCCGAACGCGCATTGCTCGCCGAGCTCGGCGGCGGCGGTCACCGCGTCGGGCCGCTGCCCGAACAGCCGGGCCATCTCCTCGCCGGACCGCAGGTGCGAACCGCCCAGCGGGGCCAGCCATCCGGCGGCGGCGTCCAGGGACTGCCGCGCCCGGATGGCGCCCATGGCCATGGCCAACCGGCGCCGCGGCGGACCCGCGAAATGCGCGCCGGTGGTGGCGACGACGCCGACGCCGAAGCGGGGCGCCAGCCCGGCCAGCACCGCGTTGCGCTCGTCGTCGAGCGGGTGGCCGTGGTGGGTCAGCTCGATGCTGACCCGGTCCGCACCGAACCGGTCCACCAGGTCGGCCAGCGCCCGCTCCGCGGCCTCCGGCCCTTGTGACAACGCTTGGCGGACATGGCCTTTGCGGCATCCGGTCAGGATGTGCCAGTGCCCCCCTGCGGCCTCGGTCAGCGCGTCGAAGTCGTAGCGCGGCTTGCCCTTCTCGCCGCCGGCCAGGTGCGCCGCGGCCAGCTGCCGCGACAGCCGCCGGTAACCTTCCGGGCCGCGGGCCAGCACCAGCAGGTGCGGGCCCGGCGGATCCGGCGTCTCGGTGCGCGCGCCCGGCCCCAGCGACAGTTCGGCGCCGAACACGGTGCGCAGCTCGAGCTCGGCGGCCGCCTCGGCAAACCGCACCGCCCCGTACAGCCCGTCGTGGTCGGTGAGCGCCAGCGCGCGCAGCCCCAGCCGGGAAGCCTCCTCGACCAGCTCCTCCGGCGTGCTGGCACCGTCGAGGAAGCTGAACGCCGAATGCGCGTGCAGCTCGGCATAGGGGACGGACGAGCGAGCCGCCCGGGCGCCGGCCGGCGGCCGGTACGTTCCGCGCTTGGGCGAGAGGGGGGCGTCCTCCCCGGGCACCACCGGCACGCCGGCATGGCGCGGTTTGCTGTCGAGCACCCGCTCCATTTCCGCCCAGCTCGGCGGGCCATTAAACCAGCCCACACCTGAAAGCATATCGAAAGTTTGTTCGAATTACCTCCGGTGCAGGACAACCGTTGTTAAACCGATCTTCAACTCCTAAACACGCTCTTAACGCCGCGGGCCTACCGCGGGCAACAAGGACCGACAGACACTGGTATCAGGGCGAAAATGAGGCGGGGGCGAGCATGGCGCAGGTGAGGGCACTGGATACGGCTTTCCTGAAGACCCACCACCCCGACCAGCACGCCGGCCTGGCGATCGGCGCGGTGGCCATCGTCGACGGCGCACCCGACCATCAGCGCCTCCAAGCCCTTCTGGCGGAACGCATTCGATCGATTCCCCGCTGCACGCAGGTGCTGCGGCCGCACCCGACGCACCCGGGCTGGGTCGACTGCCGGGACTTCGACCTCGCCCAGCACGTGCGCCGGGTGGCGATCAACCGACCGGGTGACGACACCGAGCTGTCCCGGGCCATCGCCCACGCCCTCGAACGGCCGCTGAGCCCGGACCGCCCACAGTGGGAGTGCTGGGTGATCGAGGGCCTCAAGGGCAACCGATGGGCGATCCTGATGAAAGCCCATCCCCGGCTGCTGGACGGCAAGTCGCCCGCACACCTGCTCACCAGGCTTTGCGACGACGCCGACGAGAGCGCCTTCGCCAATGCCCCTGCGGCCGAACGGGTTTCGCAACCGCCGGTGCGGCGAACCGGCTGGGCCGATGCGCTGTGGCGGGCATCCTGGACCGCGACCGGCGCCGTCGTCGGCGCGCTCTGGCCCGCGCTGCAGTCGCCCGATCGCGCCGCAACGCCCCGGCGCTACGCCACGGTGCGGGTCCCGATCGCCGACGTCGACCGCGTCTGCCGCAGGTTCGGGGTGACCGTCAACGACGTCGCGCTGGCCGCCGCCACCGAGGGCTTCCGGACGGTCCTGCTCGGCCGCGGTGAGGAGCCACGGGCCGACTCGCTGCCCGCCCTGGCGCCGACGCCGGTCCGGTCGCCGTACCTGCCGGTCGAGGACGACGACCCGGTCCAGCGCTTGCGCACCGTGCAGACCCGATGGAACGAAAAGGCAGCGGATACAACCCAATCCGGCGGCATCATCGAGTCGGCACTCAACTCCTTGCCGACGCTCGTGCGGGACGGCGTCGCTGCGCTGCTGTCCCGCTTCCCGCAGCGCGCCATCGTGACGCTGGGCACCAACGTGCCCGGGCCCCGCCACCGGCTGCGCCTGATGGGACAGACGATGGAGCGCCTGCTGCCCATCCCCCCGACCGCCGTCCAGTTGAGCACCGGGGTCGCGGTGCTGAGTTACGGCGACGAACTGGTATTCGGCATCACCGCCGAACCCGGCGCCGCGTTCGACGTCAAGCAATTGGCCGCCGGAATCGAACTGGGCATGGCGCGGCTCGTGGCGCTCAGCCAGGATTCGGTGTTGTTGTTCGGCGATCGCCGCCGCGGGCGGGCGCCGCGCGCGTTCCCCGGCCGCGCGCCCGGCGCCCCCCCCGCCCGCGCCGGGGCAAGCCCGGCACTGACCCACTCCCCGACCGGCCTGCCACCGGGAGAAGGTGGGGGGGGGGCACA
>NZ_LZJA01000266.1:0-530 GCF_001666785.1 Mycobacterium sp. E3305
TTTGATTTGTCGGTTGAGATTCCTTTGCGGGCAACGCTTTTCCGTGTGGGTTGCGATGAGCATGTGTTGGTGGCGGTGGCTCATCATATTGCCGCGGACGGGTGGTCGATTACGCCGTTGGTGCGTGATCTGGGGGTGGCTTATGGGAGTCGGTGTGCCGGTGGGGTGCCGGGGTGGGCGCCGTTGGCGGTGCAGTATGTGGATTACACGTTGTGGCAGCGGGCGCAGTTCGGGGACTTGGAGGATCCGGACAGCGCGATCACCGCTCAACTGACCTACTGGCTGGATGCGTTGGCGGGGATGCCGGAGCGCCTGGAGTTGCCGACGGATCGGGCGTATCCGTTGGTGGCTGATTATCGGGGTGCGCGGGTGGTGGTGGAGTGGCCGGCTGAGTTGCAGCGGCGGGTGCGGGCGCTGGCAAGTGAGCACAATGCGACCAGTTTCATGGTGGTGCAGGCCGCGTTGGCGGTGGTGTTGGGGAAGTTGGGGGCGACTTCGGATGTGGCGGTGGGCTTTCCGATCGCCGGGCG